>DATEMK010000107.1:0-9620 GCA_035275625.1 Bacteroidia bacterium | reverse complement strand
TACTAAAAATAAAAAAGCCCTTCCATCAGCAGGGCTTCTTTCTAACGAACTAAAAAAAAATTACTGTTTCGGAACCATTTCAAGGTTCTCCATTTTCATTTCTACCCGCAACATTTTTTCCGCCCGCCCGCCCCCTTCGCCAGCAAGCCGTATGGTTCCGCCAATAAATCGTACATCGTACATCGTACATCGTAAATCGTACATCCTTTTTTCCTACTTTTATTCCGTCAATCCTCCCCCTATGACCAACAGACGATCATTCATCAAACAATCAGCAGGCGCTATCGCCCTTGCATCCTTCACTAACCGCCTGTTTGCAGCCGAATTTGAAAACCAGTTGCAGCGTGTTTCGCACCTTTCACCTTTAGATGCTGCTTCTGATGAGGATTTCTGGAGCTGGGTGCAGCAACAGTATCCCGTATCTGTTAATCTCATCAACCTGAACAACGGTGGATTAAGCCCGCATCCCAAACCAGTGCAGGATGCCCTGTACCGTTATGATGAAATGAGCAACGAAGCGCCTTCTTATTATATGTGGCGCATTCTCGATAAAGGGCGCGAAACACTCCGCGGCAAGCTGGCTGATCTTGCAGGCTGCAATGCAGAAGAAATCGCGATCAATCGTAATGCCACGGAAGCGGTAGACACCGCCATTTTCGGGTTGAACCTCAAAGCAGGTGATGAAGTGGTGATGACAAAGCAGGACTATCCACACATGGTTCATGCATGGCGGCAACGGGAAAAACGTGAAGGAATTAAAATCGTATGGATCAATTTTGAATTGCCCATTGAAGACGAAGATTTCATGGTGAAACAATTTGTAAATGCTTTTTCTGATAAAACAAAAGTTGTTCACATCACACACATCATCAACTGGACGGGCCAGATTTTACCCGTGAAGAAAATCGCTGCGGAAGCACATAAGCGGAATATTGAAGTATTGGTAGACGGAGCGCAGTCATTCGGTCATTTTGAATTTCGTTTAGATGATCTCGGCTGTGATTATTTCGGCACCAGCCTGCATAAATGGCTGTGTGCACCGTTCGGTACGGGAATGTTGTTTGTTAAAAAAGAAAAAATAAAAAACCTGTGGCCTTTTTTTCCGAATGACAAACATGATAGCGATGACATCCGCAAATTTGAAGTGCTTGGCACGCGCAGCTTTCCGGCCGAACAGGCGACCGGGCAGGCAATAAATTTTCATCTTGCCATTGGTGTTAAAAGAAAGGAAGCCCGGCTGCGTTACCTCAAGGATTATTGGGCGAAACAGGTGATCAACGTACCCGGTGTAAAAATTCACACTTCGCTGAAACCTGAATTTTCTTGCGCGATTGCCAATTTCTCCATTGCCGGGATAACAACTTCCGATCTCGAAGTTAAATTATTTAATGAGTTTCGTATTCATGCATCACCCATTGTTTGGGAAAATATTGACGGTGTACGAATAACACCTCACGTATATACACGCATCGCTGACCTCGATCTCCTGGTGAAGGCAATAAAAACAATTGCGGCAGAAGTTTCTAAGAAGTAAGGATTTTTTGTTTGGGGTATTAAATTATTGTTTTATAATTTTCTTTACTGTTCTTTCTTTGTCAAGTAATATTTCAACAAAATAAATTCCTGGTGAAAGATTTTTCAAATCAATTTTTTCCGTATGAGCTTCTGCTAAATCATTTTCCTCTTTATAAAAAACGGTTTTTCCCAAAATAGTTTTAACTGCAAATGAGCCATTAGTTGCTTTTTGTCCGGATCTTTCATGATAAATAGTAACAGAAAACTCCGAAGTAAAAGGATTGGGGAAAACCGAAACAGATTTTGTATGATCGTTTTCTGAAACTGCCGTAATGGTATAACAAACAGTGTCCCCGGCATTCGCTATCAATGAAACAGAAGGAGAATAGGCAAGCGGAATAAAGGACGGCAGTTGATATCCGGATAAGTGATTCGGAAGCGCAATTGGTTCCTGCCAATAATATACTCCTAATGTTTGTTCGTTACACAAACTGAAACCCAAAGAATCCGTTTTAATCAAAAGAATATTATTGTTTCGTGTAGCTGAAATAATAAAGCCTCCGTCAGGTGTTTGCAAGAGCGAGGCCATATCAAAGACAGGATTAATATCGTACAGCCTGCACCATTGCGGCACTAAATTACTATCCACTTTCATTAGTCCAATTCTGTAAGTTAATAAAGTATCTGAAATAAGTCCTGCAATTGCATAACCTCCATCACTTGTATGAACGCTTTTTTGAAAGAAACTGGTTCCGATATAATTATTATAAATAATGCCGTAAAGATTTTGCTGCAGCTGATTTCCTGAACTGTCACATTTCATGATATAATTTTTAAACACCCAGGTTGTATCAATTCCGCGCGTGCCAAAAAGTGCGTATCCGCCATTGCCGGAAAAGGTGATGTCATCCATAGTTCCTATGGGAAAATTATTGTTACCTGAAATCCACCATCTGTTATCCCAGGTTTTTGTTCCCGTTGTGTCAAATTTTGTAATCCCAACACTCTCATCATTCAATGCTGAACTCTCATAGCAGGCAACAAAATTTCCGTCAGCTGAAGGCAGCATTTTAATGCTTGAGTTGTTATGGTAGCTCGAAGGATAAGTATATGACCATAGCAATGTTCCTGACGGGTTTAATTTTATCATGGCTGTCATATACGCGGGAAACCCTCCAACATCGTCATCCGAACCTCCGAGAACATAAACAGAGCCGGTTGAAGTTTCCAGAATTCTTTGCGCCAGGCTGTTGTAAATCCCATAGCTCAAAACTTTATTCCATATTAAATTTCCGGATGAATCTGTTTTTATAACAAGCATATTAAACATTGGTGTTGCAAGAGAATCCTTTACATAGCCTGCAATAAAAATATTTCCAATACTGTCCTGGTAAAAAGAATTTACATGCTCTTCAATTCCCGGCACACCTATTTCATTATGCCAGATTATATTAAACTGGTCATCCAGGCGGGTTAGCAAAATAGATTTTTCCCCTGTCATGTCTGTATAATCAGAGGCAAGCAGGTACCCGGTGATGTTAGCTTTACTCATAAATTTTGCTTCCTGTGCTATTCCGGGGTGAAGCAACATTTGAAATTGCTGCTGGGCAAATACGCCTTGGGCGAGAATGAGCAGGATTGAAATTACAGGTGCAATTGTTTTCATATCGGTGAGGTTATTTTCTCAATCAGTAAAGTTATCGCAACAAAAAACGTAAAGCACTATTTATCACCAAAATCAGTAAAAAGCATTAAGACTAAAGTAGTATGCTGACCCGTTTTTTCTTATTACTTTTGCGTCCCCGAATGATTCAGCAAAATTTACATACACCTCTGATTAATAAGGAGAACATTACGGAGTTTATTCCGCAAAAACATCCTATTGTGATGGTGAACGAATTATTGGCTTGTGACGATAAGAAAACGGTATCACGGTTCACCGTTGAGCCGGAAAATATATTTGTAAAAGATGGAAAACTGGGAGAGCCCGGCATTATTGAAAATATGGCGCAAACGGGCGCTTTGAAAGCAGGCTATGAGTCAAGGAGACTGGGTATTGAACCGGTAGTGGGTTTCATCGGGGCTATTAAAGATTTGAAAATTTATTCATTGCCGGCTATAGGTTCCGAATTACGAACTGAAGTAGTGGTGACGAATGAAGTATTTAATATTACCATCATAAGGGCCAGCGCATTTTGTAACGGACACCTCATTGCGGAGTGCGAAATGAAAATTGCAATTCAAAAGAAAGAGAATTCTGTAAATTAAACCATCTGCCTCTTCTTTTTTCAATATAAAATTTAACAAGGATCTGAAACAACCTATTTTTTAGAACGGGCGATGGAATCACAGCTAAAATGCCGGAAAGAAATAACAGTACGTTTCAGCGAAGTAGATTCACTTCGAATGGTATGGCATGGGAATTATATAAAATATTTTGAAGACGGCAGGGAGGAGTTTGCTAAACAATTCGGATTGGGGTACCTTGAAACTTACGCTAACGGATACCTTACACCCATTGTAAAGCTTGAATGTGATTACAAAAAAGTTTTATCTTTCGGAGAAACTGTTATTGTTGAAACCACTTACGTGGATGATCCTGCAGCTAAAATAATTTTTGAATACCAGATTTTCAAAACTACTGATCAAACTATTATCTGTTCGGGAAAAACGATCCAGGTTTTCTTAAATCTCAATAACGAGCTTCAGTTAAATATTCCTGAATGGTTTGAGGGATGGAAAAAGAAATGGCTTAAGAAAAAATGAAGAAAGTTTTTGTTTCTTCGGGCAACATTGTAAGTCCGTTAGGATTTAGTGCAGAAGAAAATTTTAAAAATGTGGCAGATGGAATATCAGGATTACAGGTAACGGATAAATATTCTTTTTCAAAGGAAAGTTTTTGTGTAGCGGCTTTGAATGATGAAAAAACCGATACGGTTTTTTCACAATTAGAGAATCCCGGGAATTTTACCAGGCTTGAAAAAGCGAGTATCCTTTCAATTGCTCATGTTTTGAAATCCACCGGCATTGAGCTGGATGATAAAAACACGTTGCTGATTTATGCAACCACAAAAGGAAATATTGATTTGCTTGATGGTTCTTCCGCGCTGAAAAAGTTTGATGAGAACAGGGTGTATATAACGGGAATGGTAAGTATGATTTCTCGTTATTTTAAATGTGCCAACGAACCTGTCATTGTTTCCAACGCATGTATTTCAGGATTGCTTGCCATTTTAATTGCCAAACGGATGCTCGAAGCAGGACTCTATAAACACATAGTTGTGGCAGCCGGTGATATTGTCAGTGAGTTTACTTTATCGGGTTTCAAAGTTTTTAATGCACTCAGTGGTAAGCCTTGCAAACCATTTGATGCGGCACGACAAGGAATTAACCTTGGCGAAGCAGCAGCAGCGCTCGTGTTGGGCACAGAGAAATTTGCAGGTACGGATGAAATAAAAATTATTAATGGCTCCGGTTCCAATGATGCCAATCATATATCAGGGCCATCACGCAACGGTGAAGGATTGTTTCAATCAGTTCTGAAGACAACTGAAAATTTTCCGGCTGATACAATTGATTTTATTTCCGCGCATGGTACAGCCACCCCTTTTAATGATGAAATGGAAGCAATAGCATTTTCCAGGGCCGGGCTGAAGCAGGTCCCGTTAAACGGGCTGAAAGGTTATTTTGGCCATACATTGGGTGCAGCAGGTTTGATTGAAACGATTATTTCCATTGAAGCCCTGAAACAAAATATGCTGATTGCTACCAAAGGATATGAAACACATGGAGTATCTGAAAACATAAATATCATCCGGAAAACAGAAAAGAAAAAAAGCCATACTTTTTTAAAAACATCATCCGGTTTTGGCGGATGCAATGCAAGCATATTGTTTTCCAGCTTATAAATAAATGAAAAATTTTATTTCAGGATATTGTATTGTCAGGGATTCAAAAATAAATTTGAACGGAAAAATTATTTTCGAACAGGATGCTGAATTGAATTCTTTTTTAACAAACGCATACCGCAAATTCAATATCAATTACCCGAAGTTTTTTAAAATGGATTTGTTATGCAAGCTTGCTTTTATATCTTCTGAAATCCTTTTAAAAGAAAATAATCCTGTAAATAAATATAAGGAAAATGAAACGGCCCTGGTATTGAGCAATCATGCTTCCAGCCTTGATACGGACAGAAATTACTTTAAAACTATTGAAGACAAGCAAAATTATTTTCCTTCACCTTCTGTTTTTGTTTACACCCTGCCCAACATTCTGATCGGTGAAATTTCCATCCGGAATAAAATTACGGGTGAAAATGTGTTTTTTATTTCAGAAAAATTTAATCCCGGATTATTATGTCTTTATACAAATATGTTATTTGCCTCTGGAAATACAAATTGTGTTCTGGCCGGATGGATGGAGGTGGATAAAGAAAAGTATGACGGTTTTATTTATCTTGTCGAAAAAATAAATCCGCATCCTGTAACTGAACATGAAAAAGACCGGGTTTCAGCTTTGTATTATAAAGGTTAAATTTGCAGAATAAACGCAGAGATGGAAACACAACACCAATTGGAAGAAAATTTGAAAGCGCAGCTCATTCAGCAGCTTAACCTTGCAGAGATGAAACCGGAAGATATTAAACCGGAAGCGCCCTTGTTTGGTGACGGTGGATTGGGGCTTGATTCAATTGATGCCCTGGAAATAATTGTTTTGATTGAAAAAAACTACGGCATAAAGATCCTGAATTCTGAAAAGGTAAAGGAAATCTTTTATTCCGTCAGGACGCTTGCCGAATACATTTCTCAAAATCAGAAAACCTGATTCATGCCACAGAAAGTTTTTGTTACCGGCATGGGAATCATTTCTTCCATTGGTAATAACTGTTCACAAAATTTCAAATCAATTGTTGAAATAACACCCGGCATAAGCGATATTGAAATCCTGGAAACCGTTTACCGGAAAAAATTTAAAGCCGGTGAAATAAAATATTCGAATAAGCAATTGGCGGAAATGGCAAGTGGCAACAGCGATAACCTTACACGCACTGCATTGCTTGGAATGATTGCTGCTGCGGAAGCGATGGCTCATGCGCAGATAAAAAATTTTTCTGATGATAAAACCGGCTTTATATCTTCCACAACAGTTGCCGGAATGTGCCGCACGGAACTTTTGTATGGTGATTTTCTTCAATCTAAAATAAACGGCAGCTTTATTGAAACCAATGACTGCGGAGACAGTACGGAATGTATTGCTGATTTTCTCGGAATTAAAAATAATATTACCACCATCAGCACAGCCTGTTCATCATCAGCCAATGCAATTATTCACGGAAGCCGTTTAATCAAAAGCGGAAAATTAAACAGGGTCGTTGCCGGTGGAACAGATGTTCTTTCAAAATTTACATTGAATGGTTTTCACTCGCTGCAAATTCTTGATGAAGACTGGTGCAAACCTTTTGATGAAAACAGGAAAGGGCTGAACCTCGGTGAAGGCGCTGCCTATTTGGTTTTAGAGTCAGAAGACCAGGTATTAAAAGAAGGCAAAAAAATTCTTTGTGAAATAAAGGGTTATGGAAATGCGAATGACGCTTATCATCAGACTGCATCTTCACCGGAAGGGACCGGTGCATTTCTTGCCATGCAGGAAGCCATTCAAACTTCAGGTATTAACCCCGGGGAAATAAATTACATTAATGCGCATGGAACCGGAACTATGAATAATGATTTGACGGAAGGAATTGCATTAAAAAAGATTTTTGGAAAAAATATTCCTGCTTTCAGCTCCACTAAATCTTTCACGGGTCACACGCTGGCTGCTGCGGGAGCAGTAGAGGCCGTGTTTTCAATTCTTGCACTGACTAACGGTTTGGTTATACCCAATTTGAATTTTTCTGACCCGATTTCTGCACTTGATATTATTCCCGAAAAGAAAATGGTTCATCATGCAGATTTAAAATACGTGCTTTCCAATTCTTTCGGATTCGGTGGAAATTGCTCATCGCTCATTTTTGGCAAAGTATGAACCCGGCAGTTTACATAAATGGCACACGATGTATTTCTGTCCAGGATACTTTCGACAGGAATTGGTTTTTCGGAGAAATCCGAAACCCCGGAAAAAACTTTTTACAGGTTAGTGAAGATGCATTCAAAAACGCCATTGCGGCTAATCTAAGCAGGCGCATGAGTAAAATGGTAAGGATGGGAGTTGCTTCCGCCATGAGCGCCATGAACGATGCTGCCATTGAAAAATTGAGCGCAATAATTGTGGGCACAGGAAACGGATGTTTTGAAGATTCTCTGAAGTTCCTGAAAAGCATGATTGAAAATGAGGAGAAATTATTGTCGCCCGCTACATTTATTCAATCCACTCACAATACAGTTGCAGCTCAAATTGCCTTGTTGCTGAAATGCTATGCCTATAATTTTACGTATGTTCATCGCGGGTTTTCATTTGAAAACGCACTGCAGGATGCCGTTTCGCAAATTGCAGAAGACAAGAACAAAAATATTCTTGTGGGCGGGGTGGATGAAATTCCGGCAGCATATCTCGAACTCATTGACAGTGCGGGATGGTTGAAAAAACAGGCGGATGCTGAAAATTATTTTTCCAATGACACAGGCGGAGTGATAGCCGGGGAGGGAAGCTCATTTTTTATTCTGTCGGGAATAAAATCTTTGTCATCTTATGCTCAGCTCAAAGAGATAAGAACCATTTACAACCCTTCAGATACAGGAGAGCTCCGGTTAACAATTGAAAAATTTCTTTCTGACTCTCAGCTCCAATTGTCATCAATAGATACGGTGATCCTCGGGTTAAGCGGGGATGCGCAATCCGACAATAAAATTAAATTCCTCGGTGAAAATTATTTTAAGAACAACCTTCAGCTTTCATTCAAGAATTATTTTGGAGAATCTCCCATTGCTGTTTCATTTGCATTATGGATGGCAGCCGTTATGATCAGGAAAAAAGAAATCCCCGAAGCGCTTTGCATGAATAATGTCAGGCGCAAAGAGCCGGAAAACATTCTTGTCTTCAATCAATACCGTGATAAAAATTACTCATTGATCCTTTTAAGCAAATGTTAAATTTCAGGAACGTAAATATTTTTTTTGCTATAGCATTTGTTTTATTGCTTTATGCCGGCCGTAATCAAAATTTTGGCTGGGGTATCTATGTTTTGCTCGTGATGATTTTTTTGGCTGTCCAGTTTTACGGCTGTTGTTTTATAAATTCAGGATTTCATCTTAAAGCATACTGTCAGAAAAACACCAGTGAAAAAGAAGTTGCCATTACATTTGATGACGGCCCGGATAAAAAGGTTACCCCGAAAATATTAAATACGTTGAGGGAGTTCAACGCCCCGGCAGCTTTTTTTTGCATTGGAAACAAAATAAAAGGAAATGAAAGCTTACTGCAGCAATTGTATAATGAAGGGCACATTATTGGAAATCACAGTTATTCTCATGACATTTGGTTTGATTTATTTTCAGCGGAACGCATGACAAAAGAATTAACTGAGACAGGAGCTAAAATTCAATCGGTAATTGGCTTGCAGCCGAAATTTTTTCGCCCGCCTTATGGTGTAACCAATCCTAATCTGCGCAAGGCGGTTAATCGTTTGAAGTATTTGACAATCGGCTGGAATATCCGTTCTTTAGACACGGTAATAAAAGACGCGGACAAAGTTTTCGAAAACGTAAGGGGTAAAATTAAACCGGGCTCTGTTATTTTGCTCCATGATTCAGTTTCTGCTTCTGAAATCGTGTTGCCAAAATTATTACATTGGCTTAAAGAAAATCAGTACAAGGTAATTCGAATTGATGAAATGTTTAATTTAACCGCCTATGAATAAGGGACAATTAAATATCTTAAAATGAACAATAAATTTTTGGAAGGAAATTTTTATTCGATAACAAAGACAGAATCTTTTAACGAAGAAGGAAATCTTTTTACAGTATGTGTGGCATTAAATCCAAGCCATCCTGTGTACAAAGGTCATTTTCCTGAAATGCCTGTTGCTCCGGGTGTTGCTGTGGTTGGAATGATACAGGAAATTTTGGAGGAGCAGTTGCAGAAGCGGCTTTTTATGAGTGAAGCAT
>DATEMK010000106.1:0-5544 GCA_035275625.1 Bacteroidia bacterium | reverse complement strand
AAAAAGCATTGGCTGAAGTAGGTCCCAATGTAAAATGTAAAGTGTAAATAATACAATAGATATAACAAAACTAAATCAAAAAACTTATTTTTAAAATAAAACAACTATGGCAGCAAAAGGCAATTACCCGATTCCCAAATTTCATTTCCAGGTTGAATTTGAAGGTCCGGCAGGCAATGAATTCAGAATGGGATTTACCGAAGTCAGCGGTTTGGATTTCGAAACCGAAGTGATTGAATACCGCGAAGGCAACAGCAAACTGTATAATAAAACTAAACAGCCCGGACTAACCAAATACAGCAACATCACATTAAAGCGCGGAACTTTCGAAGGTGATTTTAAATTCTATCTCGAATGGCGAAAGACTTATAATTTCCAGGAAGGAAATAAAACAGGGTCGCTTTACCGCAGAGCAATTACCATTAAATTGCTCAACGAAAAACATGAACCGATCATTACCTGGAAATTGCTCAATGCCTGGCCGTCCAAAATACAATCAACCGATTTAAAAGCTGATGGAAATGAAGTGGCGATAGAAACCATGGAATTAGTCCATGAAGGATTATCCATTGTTGACGCAAAATAAGAAACTGATATGAAAAAGCCCCCGATGCTATGCCCGAAATTCCTTATCAAACAGTTAACTTTCATTTTAAGGTAGATTTTAATTTTGATGCACAGGATACCACCGATATTCGATTTCAATCCGTAACAGGATTAGATTCTACGCTTGACACCGAATCAATTAAGGAAGGCGGTGAAAATCGTTTTGAGCACGCCATTCCTACTCGTAGAAAATTTGGCCCCCTTACTTTGAAAAGAGGCTTGTTAAAGCCAAAAGATTCTCATCTTACCCGTTGGCTGAAAAAAGCATTTGAGGATGAAGTGGATAAGAATTTTCCATCGGTAACACCTATTGAAACGGTGCACATTTCATTGCTGGATGAAAACCATAAAGTTTTAATGCATTGGACAATCAACAATGTTTGGCCCCGCAGTTGGAGATTGGGTGAACTCGATGCCGGACGCGGAGAAGTACTGATCGAAACGCTTGAACTTAATTATAACCGTTTAATTTATAGGGACAATTAAATATGCCTGTTGAAATAAGAGAATTAGTTATTAAAGCTACAGTAGAAGCCAATGGAACTTCTGACGGTAAAAGTTCCTCTTCTGCTTCCAATTCATCTGTCCGGGACGGAGTCGAAGCAATCGTAAACACATGCGTTGAAAAAGTTTTGGAAATACTGAAAGAAAAAAATGGCAGATAGAAATCTTGTTAAAATTATTATCAATTCCTTTCCCAATCGTGATTTCAGCGGTAAGGCGATAAAATTTGTTGTACCCATCAACCCTGAAACCTATTCACAAAATTTTAAAATTGAATTGGACACACGGCAGGGGCAGGGAGATTCAAGTACAGATCCGCGTTTTAAATCCACTAAACCTGAAGAGTTGCGGTTGGAATTTATTTTGGATGGAACACGTACCATGGAAGGATATGATGCAAGCCTGAAAACAAAACCGGTCAGGGAACAGTTGGATGATTTCAAAAAATGCGTCTATAACTATGATGGAAAAATTCACCGCCCGCGTTTCTTAAAAGTGAGTTGGGGAAAAGATTTAATATTTCCATGTATTCTATCCAGTCTTGAAATAAACTATTCACTGTTTAATCCCGATGGTACTCCGCTGCGCCTGAAAATCAATGCCAGTTTTTTAAGCTATGAAGAGCAGCTTGCAAGAGAAGCGCGCGAAAGAAACCAAAGCCCTAATCTCACCCATCTGAGGAAAGTAACCTCCAGCGACCGCCTCGATCTGATGACTTATAAAATTTACAACGATTCAAAATATTTTCTCCAGGTTGCAAAACGGAACAATTTATCATCAGTAAGAAATTTAAAGACCAGCAAAGAATTGGTTTTTCCACCATTTAATAAAAATGAAGCCTGATGTCCGATGTGCTGATTCCGAATACTTCGAAACACGATGTAACATCGTTCACCATCCTGGTTGATGAAAAAGAAGTCAATCCTTCTTACCAGGTTTTGTCAGTTTCCATTTCAAAAGAAATAAACCGTATCCCTGTTGCTCAAATCATTTTGCGTGATGGCGAAGCAGCCGACCGCACTTTTGCCATCAGCGAGACAAATGATTTTATTCCCGGAAAAAAAATTAAAATTAATGTAGGGCGCGATGGCAACAACGAACAATTTTTCAAAGGCATTATCATCCGCCATGCCATCAGGGTAAAAGAAAATGGCAATGGCGAATTGCATGTTGAATGCCGCGATCAGGCAGTAAAAATGACTATAGGCAGGCATAGCCGTTACTTTGAAAATGTAAAGGACAGCGAAGTATTTGATCAGCTGTGCAAGTATAAAGACCTGTCATCAGATGCTGAACAAACTGTATTAAAGCATAAGGAACTTGTACAGCACCATATTTCCGACTGGGATTTTATGCTGCTTCGTGCCGAAGCAAACGCCATGCTGGTCAATGTCAATGATGGTGTTATTAAAATTTCAAAGCCTGATACCTCATCATCCCCGGTCATGCAGGTCACCTATGGTTCCACCATTTATGAGTTTGAAGCGGAAATAGATGCACGGCAGCAATTTTTAAATGTCGAGGCGAAATCATGGGATTACAGCAACCAGGAATTGTTTACCACTGAAACTTCTTCTGCAGGTTTTACTGAACACGGAAATATACCAGGCAGCGATATAGCACGCGCCATAAATCCTGATAAAAAAAAATTTGAATTGCACCACAGCGGTCACCGGATTGAACAGGAAATAAAAGATTTTACAGACGGAATAATGTTACGCAGCCGTCTTGCAAAAATAAGAGGCCGCGCAAAATTCCAGGGATTTGGAGGTGTTAAAGTTGGCGATATGGTAAAAATTGACGGAGTGGGAGCACGGTTTAACGGGAAGGCTTTTGTTACCGCTGTGAAACATGATCTGAGTAAAGGCATGTGGGACACACACATTCAATTCGGACTGGATCCTCAACGTTATGCTGAATCGCATGATGATGATATGAACGACAGGCAAACAGCAGGCTTGGTAGGTGCCATTCATGGATTGCAGATTGGAAAAACAGTTCAACTGCAAAGCGATCCTGATGGCGAAGACCGTATCCTGGTAAAAATTCCGGTTATTGATAATGCTGCACAGGGAATTTGGACACGCGTGGCAAGCCTTGATGCAGGCAACGGGCGCGGTGCATTTTTCCGCCCTGAAATTGGTGACGAAGTGATTGTAGGATTTATTAATGACGATCCGCGCGATGCTGTATTGCTCGGCATGTTGCACAGCAGCGCCAACCCTGCTCCCATCAAAGCGGAGGATGCAAACAATGAAAAAGGATTTACCACCCGCAGCAAAATGCACATCAGTTTTAATGACGACACCAAAACAATTACGATTGATACACCCGCGGGAAACAGCATCACGCTGGATGAGCAGGGAACCAAAATTGAAATAAAAGATCAGAACTCCAATAAAATTACGATGGACACTGCAGGAATAAAAGTAGACAGTCCGAAGAATGTTGAAATAAATGCCGGAGTGAATTTAACTTTAAAAGCTGCTGCATCACTTACCATTGGCGCTGCCACGATTTCTATAAAGGCAGATGGAAATGTTTCAGTCGAAGGCGCAATGGCAAAATTAGCAGGACAAGGAATGACAGAGATTACCGGAGGCATCGTAAAAATTAATTAAGGAGGGTAAAAATAAATAATCAAAAACCGTAAATCGTACATCAAAAAATGCCTTCAGCTGCCCGCTTGACTGATATGCACACCTGCCCGCTATCCAACGGACCGGTTCCTCATGTGGGAGGTCCCGTAATAGCACCCGGTGCGCCCACTGTTCTGATTGGAAATATGCCTGCGGCAAGAGTGACCGATATGTGCATGTGCGTTGGACCGCCTGATACAATTGTGAAAGGATCCGCTACTGTTTTTATAGGCGGGATGCCTGCAGCGCGGCAGGGCGATA
This sequence comes from Bacteroidia bacterium, assembly GCA_035275625.1. Classification (GTDB taxonomy): domain Bacteria; phylum Bacteroidota; class Bacteroidia; order AKYH767-A; family OLB10; genus DATEMK01. Next base: position 1,534 of record DATEMK010000106.1, on the reverse strand, counting down.
TGACAGCTCATGGAGGTGTAATTGTTTCCGGGTTTCCGACAGTACAAATCGGTGGATAAAAAAACTGAATTAAACCATGGAGAATTCGTTCAATTCATTTCTCGGTACAGGCTGGAAATTTCCTCCGGAGTTTGATCGCAGTTCAGCATCCGTTGAAATGGTAAGCAATGAACAGGATATAAAAGAAAGCCTGAATATTCTCTTATCAACCACTCTTGGCGAACGTGTAATGCAGCCTCGTTACGGATGCAACCTTAATAATTTTGTGTTTGAGTCTTTGGATGCATCCGCTATAGGTTATATAAAAGACATGGTGACAAATGCCATCTTGTTTTATGAACCTCGCATTATTACCGAAAAAATTGAAGTGACTTCAGCTGATTCATTTGACATTATTGAAGGCCGGTTTACTATTTCTATTGACTACACTATTCCGGGAACCAATTCACGATTCAACTATGTGTTTGATTATTATAAAAACGAAGCGTTGAAACTGACCTGAAAAAATATTGACAATATATCCCCGTTGAACCTGAAAAAAATATGGCTAAAGACAATTTTTGCGAATGCCTCAGGCATCCTTTTCAGGACGACCCCGGTGTGAGCCAGTCACAGAGGGTAATGGAGGAATTGCTTGATGACAGCCCGAAAATTGATTCTCGCAAAATGGCAGACCTGCTGGATTATTTTCAGCAACTTTCGCGTAATATCAATTATTACGATTCCCGGTTAAACATCAGCGACTGGAAACCTTTTTTTGAAAACAGTATTCCTTTTGCTATTGCATCATTAGTAAAATTCGATACTTCTGCCGCTGAAGATAAATTTGAATTCTATAATGCCGTGTTCGATAAAAATCCTTCTGCAGCCGGGTTGCAATTGAGCATTAATTTTATTTTTTACAATGCTGTTCAGCGAATCCATAACTGGTACATTAAAGTGAAAGGCAGTGAATTGCCCATTGAACGCGCACTGGAAAATGTGATTAATGACAAACTGCAACAGCCACTTAAAGATTTCATCTGCCTGAGCAACCAGGCATCAAAATGGTTTTGCATACCGCGGATTGATTTTTCGAAAATCGCTGAAGTCAGGATCTGGAATCTTACTGCCCCCGATTTAATTAAGGGCGATTGTGAAATCAGATCGCACAGCAAAAGAAAAGGACTTCTTGCTTTGCAAAAAAAATCTGCCGATTTATTTCTTTCATTCATCAATGCAATAAAATTATTAAATGCCAAAGCTGAAGCAAGCATAGAACAAAGCTTACTTCCTGTTAAAGAAGATTTTCAAAAAAAACATACCCCTCATCTCGGCCTGCTGTTTGCGTTTCTTAAACTTTTTGAAAAGCTGCAAGACGATTTAAACACTTTCACTAAAAAGCATCTCCGGTTTTTTTACGAACAAATTTTAAAATTAAAACCCAAAGAAGCGCTGCCTGACAAGGTGCACATTGTATTTGAAATTCAAAAAGAACTCAACAGTTACCTGCTTGAAAAAGGCTTATTGCTGAAAGACGGAAAAGATGTCAATA
>DATEMK010000105.1:0-4918 GCA_035275625.1 Bacteroidia bacterium | reverse complement strand
AAATTCCGTCATCATCCTGGCCGATTAATTTTACGTTATCAAAATTATTTTCATCAATCGGATTCGGAGAAATGAGGACTGTTTGAGAATGCACCCGTTTTGCAAAAAGAAAGAAGATAAGAGGAATAAGAACAAAATATTTCAGGTTTGCTGTCATGAAGCAAAGTAACCAATTTATTATGAGTTTAACCTGATGAAGCATGATGGTTTATTAGCCAGGGAATTTACATGCCTTTTCAAATTTTCTGAAAAAGAAAACCCCTCGCTTTAAGCAGAGGCTTCGTTTTCCCTATTTATTAAAGCTTTTAAGCGGGAATAAAATAATAACCAAAAAAGTGGTGCTTGAAAAAAAATAATTTATTTCCCTCATCAGACGCAAACAAAGTTTCTGAAAAAACATAAGTAAAAACCTGGATTAAAAATTTTATTTTCGTTGCTGAACATCTTTTCCTGGCATACATAGACTGCCAGTCAGACGAAGACATTTTGATTAAAACTTTGTTTGCATCCGTCAATTTACCGTTTGTGCCGGACTCAAACGGTGGCGAAAGACCTCAGAAAGTATAGAAGGATTTTGATTGCAGGATATAATTTATATTACTTTCTTTCTATGCTTATTTTCTTCACCATTATTCCGGTAGCATTTTCTGCTGTGATAAAATAAATTCCTGAAGCCAGGTCCGGTTTGTCAATTAAAATGGTTCTTTCTTTCGTTTCAAGTATTTCTATAACTTTTCCCATTACATCTTTTATGAAAATTCGAATTGTTTCGAAAGGAGCTTCTTCAAATTGAATTGTAAATGTGCCTGTTGACGGATTTGGAAAAGCAATAAAGTCAGCTGTATTGCCTGCGGAAATATCTTCTCCTGTCACATAACCATTATCCCTGCATGGAACAGAAACCACAACACCGGCAGATGTTTTTGAGCACCCATTACTGTTTGTTACCTGCAATCTATATGTCCCTGCTGTGGTGGCAGTATAGTTTTTATTGGTGGCCCCGCTGATAAAAACCGTATTCTTTTTCCATTTGTAAGTTAACCCTGTTCCGTTATTGCCTTTTAATAATACACTTCCGCCTGCGCAAAATGTGACAGGTCCCTGCGGAGTAATAGTGGCTGCCGGCTGCTGATTAACTGTAACTAGAGTGGCCGGGGAGGTTATACCAGAGCACCCGGTGACGGTGTTGGTAACTGTGGCTTTATAGTTTCCGGCTATTGTTGCATTATAGGTTGATGAAGTGGCCCCGGAAATATTGACACCTCCTTTCATCCATTGATAGGTCTTGTTGGTGCCTGAAGTAACCGACAGATTTACACTTCCTCCCGAACAAAATGTTGTTGGACCACCGGCAGTTATTGCAGCGGAAGGAAGGGCATTAACATTTACCGAAAGCTGTGAAGACGTAAGCGAACTGCAGGGATTTGTAACCATTACTGAATATGCTCCCGTGGTTTTTGCATAATAAAAAGATCCTGTAGCTCCCGGAATGATAGTTCCGTTTTTTTTCCATTTATAAGTTAAACCGGAACCTGTATTAGCGTTTAGTCTTACTGAATCTCCTGAGCAAAAAGTAACAGGGCCGGCAGCAGTCACAGTTGCAGAGGGGCCGTTGGAAGTCGGATATAACGTGGTGGAAAAACAAAGGGAAATGCCGCACGCTGCTTCTGAACGCATGTAATAATAAGCCGTAGTTGAAGGCGACACTTTGATTGAACTGCCTGTTCCGATTAATGTGTTGCCACAGTAACCGCTATACCATTTATATGCACCTCCCGGAGCTAATACTCCGCCAACCTGCGAAAGCGTTACACTGTCTCCAAGGCAAAAAATATTATCAACGGCATCAGTCGCGATACCTGTCGGGACAACTGAGCAGGGAGTAAGAGCTAATTTAACGGAGTTAACACTAAAGCCATTGGGAGCGCCACAGCTTCTGCGAACGTACACATCATACGTTGTTCCCGTTGTTAAACCTGAAAGAGTAAAAGGGAAATATACATTGGAAAAGACGGTTCCTCCTGTTCCGGCAGCGGCTCCTGTTCCGGGAGTGAAGCCTGCCGGCCCGTATTCGAGGGTAACATTGCCCTGGCATGAATCGCATACAGCATTAATTGTCCCACCGGTAAGATTGATATTGCTTAAATGACTTAATATAGGCTGCGGACATACATTAAAACAATCTATCCTGAATGAATAACAAAATCCCCCGGCAAATGAAATCATCAATCCATCAGCGAGGATATAGTAAGTGGTTCCGGCCGTTAATGTTCCGAGAGAAAGCGTAACGGCATCGAAACCATAATATAGACTTCCTGCAACACTTCCCGCACAATTCCAGTTTAGTTCATTACAGCCAAGCGATGCCTGTTTAATATAGAAATTCGCGGAATAAGTATAGTAGATGGAGTTGGCGCTAAAATCATAGACAAAAATGGAGTACGCACCTGTCTGAGCCGGGGTGAATTTCCATACCCCTTCTTTGGATTGATTATTATTGTTGCCACAGAAAGCCGGAGCCCATGCGCCATCAACAGCACTAAAGCCATCGGTGCAAAACTGCAAATAGTCACCGCATGAAACGGCTGGTGCATCGCTGCATTTCACGGCAGTCTGCACTGATATTTTAGAAGAATTAGCTGAGAATTGTCCTCCGCAATTGCTCCTTATATAAACATCATATTTAGTATCTTTTGTTAGCCCGGTAAGATTATAAGGTGTGGAAACGTTTTGCACTAAAGTACCGTTGGTTCCGGCAACAGCACCGGTTCCCGGTGTAAACCCGGTGGGACCGTATTCAATACAGGTAGTGTTCGGACAATTGGTGCTCCAGCTAAATGTAATTGAATTAGGGCGAATGTCATAAGCAGTGACTGAATCAGGCTTCGGACAACTGATAACAAAGCTATAACTCCCCCAGGACATAGTGCTGGTATCTTCCGTATCAAATAATACATCATAAGAATTGCCGGCTGTCAGCGGCCCCCACCTGATTAAATCATCGTAGTCGTCCTGTATTGCCGGTAAGGCGCAGGCATAATTGGCAAGATCGCATATTGCATTTGCAGGTCTTGTGAGAAAATTATAAATGCCATAGTAGCCGGGATGATACACTCTAACATCATAATAACCGGATGCAGGCGGAGTGAAGCTGACGAACGTTTCTGTTCCCTCGGTGACCATCAGGCAATTCGTATTCGGATAATAATCATAAAACCCGAGGCCTCCCATAGCGTTGATCTCGGTGCCAAGTGAGGGATAGACTATAGGTGCGGGGCAACTGCTGGTACTTGTCCATAGCTTTAGACTTCGGGGACTGACCGATCCACCGCAATCTGCCCGCAGGTAAACATCATAGTGAGTGGCGGGTGTGAGACCTGTAATACTATATGTATTTAAATTCCCATTCACCCAGGTTGAAGTTCCCGCGCCTGAACCGGGCATAAAACCTTCAGGACCGTATTCAATCCAATCAGCGCTTCCTGTCCAGCTTATTTTAATGGCGGTGGGACCAGCAGTGAGAGTAGTCACATTGGCGGGAGCAGGGCAGGTCGGGCATTCAATCATGAACTGGTCAGTTGTTGAAGCTACAGATGAGCCTTGCGGGTCAGCGAAAAAATAATAGTCAATGCCGGCAGTGAGGGGACCAAAGGAATATTGCCTCACTCCTTGTGGCCAGGCCTGCCCGATACAGGTCCACCCTATTCGATCGCATCCTGCAGACTGGGGCTTGTAATACATGTTGGTTGGATTCTGAGTTCCGTTTGAATGCATTAAAAGCATGTGATTTCCTGAGTACGCAGCCGTAAACCTGTAAATTGCTTCTTTACCATAGCCGCCATTGCAGCCGGAAATATTCCATCCGCCCGGGCCTGTATCAATACTTAAAGGAATGATTGTACCGCAGGAAACGAAAGGCGAAGTGTTGCAATCAGGGACGGTGGAAAATGTTTTTACAATACTATTTACTGACCAGGTACCGGCAGTGCAGTGTATTCTCATATAATAGTCATAAGTGGTGGAAGGTGTAAGCCCCGCAATTGTATATTGCGAAGGATTGGATGGTACGATTACGAGGGTACCCCCCGTGCCTGCCGTGGAGGTAGTGCCGGGTGTGAAGTTCCTTAAGCCATATTCGAGATAATAAGTACCCTGTGCCTGGCAACAGTTATAAACTGCGTCTGCGGTGGTGGGTGTGACATTATATGGAGTGCCGGGGTTTAATGTATTGCTGCACTGAGAGAGCGCTTCCTGGTGTGAAACAACCAGTAAAAATAAAATAGAAAAAACGCATTTTACCAGGGTGTAATTCGGTTTAGCCGGCATGACTTATGATTTCAGATGGTTAAAGAATTTCGCGGATTAAAAGTATTTTTCAAAACTACAGGTTGAGTTTTGATTGTACAATACGACTTTAATATGACTTTTTAAACGCTTTATTTTCGGACTCGACCAGGCTTCATTGAAACACTTTAGAGTAAGCTGTGCAAACCTGTCAAGTGGTGGGCCTCAAGGGCCATAGGAAATTTGTTTATGTCTTCAAAAGAATAGAATGAAAAAACGGGAACTTATCAGTATATTATCTAACAATTTTGCTGCTTCCACCAAACGGATAAATTCTGCACGGTAGCCAAACTCATCTTCGTCCCCTGCACATATGTTGTGCCCGACCGCCTGGGGCGGATGATGAAAGAGATCCAAGTACCGAAGCGGGGATTCATTAATAACTTCAGAAATGAAACACCAGCTATCGCCCAATACCAACAATGCGCAAAAAAGAAAATAAACAGATTTTTTTCAACAGGTATAGTTATTTAATACTAAATCAAGTAGGTTTGCCGTTTGAGAACCCCAGGCCAGAAAGAAAAATGCGTTTTATAAAATTTTTTTTACTCCAATTAGTTTTTATCCGTTTTTT
>DATEMK010000104.1:0-12742 GCA_035275625.1 Bacteroidia bacterium | reverse complement strand
TTTTTTGACTTTGTTCGGTTAAATAATGCAGCACATCATTCATAAAAATAACATCCTGCTTTTCTTTAAACTTGTACTCTGTAATGTCTGCAGATTCAAATTGCAGGTTAGCAGTTTTATCAAAATTATTATTCGCAATTTCAATCTTTTCATCATCATAATCAATTCCAAGGATTTTCCGGTCAGGGTTTTTATAATGGAGATAAAATGATAAATAACCATATCCGCATCCCATGTCGGTTATATTTTCGCGGTTCCCGATTATTTCATGATACTGTTGAAAATTATCCGACTCTAATTTCCATTTGATGCGAATATACCACTCCAGCACGGGACCCTTGAAAATATAATTTTGAAACACCCGGTTCCAGAGATATTTTGCAGATTCCCTTTCGTCAGTGAATAATTTGTGCCGGTGTTTAAAATAGGCCGTAATATTTTTTGCCCTGTCCCTGTAGGTTTCGCCATAAGATTTATCCTCAAATTTTATCCGGGGCAGTATTTTTAAATTAAGCTCACCATGCTTTACTAAAAACTCGCCTTTAGGCAAAGTATAACTTGCACCATGAATCAGTACCGGGGTTATATCTATCTCCAGCTGCTGCGCTAAGTAAAATGCTCCTTTATGAAAACGTTTAATTTCTCCATCCGGTGAACGGGTTCCTTCAGGGAAAATTACAAGAGAATACCCGTCAGCAATTCTTTTTTTTATTTCTTCAAGATTTTGCTCCGTCCCTGTTTCCGTGTAAATGTATCCCGCATAGCGGACAAAATAACCAAATAACGGAGAATTATACACCCAGTCTTTCACCAAAATAATAATTTTCGGATGCAGCATGATCATTAGAAGTATATCAAGAAAAGAAGAATGATTGGCAATAATGATGGAAGGTTTTTTGATTTGTAAATTTTGCCTGTCAAAAATTTGCTTGCGTACATGAATGCCAATATAAAGAACTGTCATCGCAAAAAATGATAGGCAGACATTCATCATTTCCCGTTTTTTCTTTTTTGCCAACGGCAAGCTTATTAAAATAAACCCTATAAAATAAAATAAAATACATCCGACAACGAAATACGAAAATTCAATAACTGAAATTATAAATGTAAAAAGAGAAACAGGAGTTTTTTTCCGTTCAATTCTTTTTTGCACAAACAAGTCAAATATGACAGGCTGGAAAACAAATGATATGAATAAAATGATGGTTATTCCCAAGACGCTTATTGCAGCAACAGAATGAATGGCCGGATGCTTTGCAAAAAATAAAACTCCCGTTCCGACAATAGTGGAAATGGCTGAAAGTATGATGCCCGCCCGGTATGAGCTTAAAGTATTTTTTCCGTATTTGTATTTATGCAATAATCCGTCTGTGATAAAAATGCAGAAATCATCACCCAATCCGAAAATAAAAGTTGCAATAACAACATTCACAAAATTGAATTTAATATCAAGCAATGATGCGATGCCCAATATCCAGATCCAGCTCACGAGCATGGGCAAAAATGTAAGAAGCGTAAGTTCAATCCTTCCATAAATTAGCAGCATGGTGAAAAACACAATGAGCGAGGATGCCAGGAGCAGGTAATTAAAATCATTTTTTACCAGTGAAAGCATCGAAGATGCCGTTTCTGAATTATCAAATACATCAACTCCTTTAATTGCTCTTAGCTGTGATTTTACGTGAACAAGGTTTTCGTTTTTTACAACAATCGTTGAAATAAATCTTGTTTTTCCATTCTGCGTATCAACCAGGTTATCGAGCGAAAGCAAGCGCACCAACGAATCCTTATTTATTTCAGAAAAATAATTAAGATTAATCCAATCCTTAAATCCGTTAAAAGCATTTGTATTAAAACCTAACTTACCTGCATGCTGATCCACTTCTTCAAAAACATTTTCTTTATGATTATTCCAATAGTTTTTCCATTGTGCTGCTCTTTGGGTTTTTACATTTTCCGGAATAAAAAAAGGCGCTGCAGATAAAAAATTATTTACCTCATTGTGTTTTTTCAGATCAGTTAACTTTTCAAACAAATAAAAATTTGCAGTTGCAGCGTTTTCAAAATTTTCGTTCTCGACAAACAAATAAATTTTCTTTTCAAACTGCGGGTTAATTCCCACAAGCTCCTGCTCCTTGAGTTTTAAATCCTGTGTATGATAGCTCAGGTTTTCCAAATCGCTGTCAAACTTTATGTTGTTTGCCGGGAAAAAGAGAACAACAGTAAGGAGTGCAATAATCAGTAAACATGCGTACTTGATTTTTGGAGAGAATCCAATTACAGGTAATTTAAAAAAAGTAAATTCAGCGGGCATGTTTTTATAATCGAACCTGAATATCTTGAGAAGGACAGGAAGCCCTGTGAGCGTGAAAAATGCAGCGGCAGATAAACTAAGTGCAGCGAATAATCCAAAATCCTTAAGCACCTGCGAGTTGGTAAACAGCAAAGCGGAGAATGCGGTAATAGTTGTAAAGCTGCCAATTATCATAGGCGCACTCATTTCTTTTACCGTTAAAGAAATGGATCGTGTATGCCTGATGTGAGTGAAAAAATGAAACGCATAATCTAAAATAATTCCCAGCAGAACAGCGCTTGTGGATAAAGAAATGGCTGAAACTTCAGGTTTGAAAAAACCGATTATTCCCAATGCAAACAGGCTTCCAAATACAGCCGGCAGGATAAAATACAGGGGAATTAATAACCTGCGGTAATAAATAAAAAGTATGAGTACAATAAGAATCAGTGCGATCACCAAAGTAGTCATAGCATCTGAGGTTACCTGCATGGCATTTTCTGCTGCAATTTCAAATGTTCCGAAAAAATCAAAAGGATTGTCCGGATATTTTTCGTTCCAGCTTTTTTCAAATTGATGGAGCTTTTTATACAGCAAAATATTTTTTTCAGAATCACTTTTATCAAAAGTGGTTTTAGCTGTTATAAAAATTTGCTTTTTATCTTTTGAATAAACAATACCGTCATCTACAATAAATCCCTGCGAGTTATTGATGCTGTTCAATTCTTGGAAAAACTTTCCTGAGATAAAAAGCGGATCATTTAAAATAAATTGTTTCAGAAAAGGGCTGCCGGGAGAAATTAATTGCCTGTAAGAAGCATTGACAGATTCCGAAATGGAATCCTTCAATAATTTTTCATCAATTAATTTATAATAAGCGGAATCAATTAAAAATGGAAAGTTGGAATAATAATAAGAATATACCTGCTGCTCTACATCCGGCCGGGTGGTTGCAACGTCTGTCAATAAATTTCCGGAAACTCTTTTTAAAGAATCTCCGAAAACATCCAACGTTTGCTGAATTTCATCAGCGTCAGTCTCCTTTGCAGGTTTGATTGAAAATACAACCTGGTTGACAATATTTTTACTTTCAATAAGCTTGTTAAATTGTGCGAAAGATTCTCCTTTGGGCAAGGTTGAAAAAATACTTTCGCTTATTTTTAAACGTAAAATTCCTGCTGCTGCAACTCCGAGAAAAAGCAGCAGGGAGAAGAAAAATAAAATTTTATTCCGCAGCCAAAAGCTGTTGAATTTGTTTAGAAAATTTCCTAAGAGCAAAATGAATATTTAAGGGATTAATTTGTTTTTCACATGAAAAGGAAGCGAAATTAATACTTTTGGGTGTCATGGTCATTGGGCATTGGGCATTGGGGGATTGATGATTAAAATTTAATTTAATGGGAAAACAAAATTTGTTGCTCTTACTATTTGGATTTTCTGCGCGGCTGCTTTTTGGGCAGGATGTGAAACCTTTAACTGATGAAAAGGAGTTTCTTTCCAAACTTAAAGAAGTTTCAACAACTACTCAATCTATAAAAGCGGATTTTACAGAGGAAAAGTTTCTTTCTTATTTAAAAGAGCCGGTAAAATCAACAGGCGTTTTTTATTATAAAAAAGAAAATAAAATGCGGTGGGAAAAGAGCGCGCCTTCGCAGTATATTTTTCTTGTTAACGGGGATAAAGTAAAAATAAAAGAGCAAGAAAAGGAAAAGGATGTTTCTTCTTTTAACCAGGTGATCGGAAGAATAAAAGAAATGATGCTGACGCTTGTTAACGGTGAGTTCAATACCAATAAAGCATATACCCCGGTTTATTTTTATAATGATGATATTTATCTTGTAAAGCTGGTTCCGAAAAATAAACGGCTTGCATCCGTATTTGACAGTATCCAGCTGACTTTTTCAAAAAAAACGATGCGCCTGAAAGAGCTTGCTTTTTACGAAAAGTCGGGCGATAAAAGTATTATGAAGTTTTTTAATGATACTGTGAATACAAATTTAAGGGAGGAACTGTTTATTAATTTTTAGCGCGCTGCATAAATTCAGAAACCTTATTATCCGCTTTAGGCGGAAATGAACGTTTGCTTAAACCTTATTAGCTTATTCAGCGAATACTGCGGGATACCGAATAAGGTAATAAGGTTAAATTAAGCAACTGCGATTTATTCTACTAAGGTAATAAGGTTTTGATGACGCATTGAATTATCAATATTTTATGTTTTTGTCCCGCCTAAGGCGATGGAACTACCTCCGGTAACGGTAGAAATAAATTTTTTTCTGAAATTAAAAAGCCCGTTCCTGCAAGAACGGGCTTTTTGTTTGAATTGTTTTTGAACTTTGATACCAGAACGAATTGCAAAAACAACCAAATGTGCAATTTCTACTTTGCTTTTACGAGCTTTTTTGAATCAATAAGTTTGGAATCAACGATAAGTGAATATACATAAATTCCAGAAGATAGTTTACTTCCGAATACTTGTAATTCTCCGCTTCCCTTCTGTTCAATCTTGTAGGAATTTATTTGTGTTCCGCTGTTATCGTAAAAATAAATCATTGCATCTTTAAAATCGTTGGGAATGTTCCACCGAATCATTGTGCTTTCGCTGAATGGATTCGGATCGGCCTCTAATAATTGCAATGTTTGTAAATTTTGTAATTCAATTGAACTTGTATTTCGCTGTTCACCTGATTCATTGCTGCCCTGTCCCGATGCAGGAGGATTATTTGACTTCAGAGCATTAATCTGGTCCTGCAATGCCTGGTTTTTAGAGTCAAGTTCCTGGTTTTTAGAATTAAGTTCCTGCACGGCTTTGACGAGAGGGACAACAAATTCAGCATAAGACAACCCATAAAGATCGTTTTCATTGTCAGGCAGGCTTATAATTGAAGACGAAAAGCCAGATGCCAAAGCTGCCTGTTCAACTTCCTGAGCAATAAAGCCGGAATGAATTCTATTAGTTGATGCTGTAAAATCTCCCGGGGGAAAAGTGATTATTTTTCCGGAACTATCCTTTTGTTGCGGTCTGTTTGAATTCATAAATGCATCGAGGGCTTTAGTATTCATATTATAAGTAACAGGACGAAGTCGATTGATAAAATCCAAACCACTCACATTCTCTTTCACATTTATTTTAAACCGTCCGTCACTCGCTGCAAATAGAGGCGCTGCTACAGTACATAATCCTATAATATTTGCATTACCAAAGTAAAATTTACCGCTTCCTAAAGTAATAGCACCATACCCAAAAGCGGCACAGTTATGAAAGTTGCCAAAACCGGTACCGCTTGCATCAGCTCCATATCCGACAAAAACATTGCTGTCACCGGTAGTAATGGAGTATCCTGCTCTATAACCTATGGCGGCATTATATTTGCCCGTTGTTAAGCTCCCTAATACCTGTAATCCTAAACCGGAATTATAGCTTCCCGTAGTGGCTACCTCCGCTGCATCATAACCGACAATAGTATTATAGCTTCCTGTAGTATTATCATTAAGTGCATAATCACCCACAGCAGTATTATATAGCCCATTGCTTGTTGTTGTCGGATCATTGTGCTCAAGCGCCCAATTACCAATTGCAACATTATGACTGCTGAACCCAGTAGTGAGAGTATTGCCATGCGCATTTAATGCCCAATTACCTACAGCCACATTCCAGCCTAATAAACTATCTGTCGCCAAAGCGTGTGCGCCTATTGCTATATTATAATCCCCTTCTGTATTGCTTAACAGAGCTTCCTCACCAATGGCAATGGCACCGCAACCGATTGTATTACTATATCCTGCCTTATATCCGAGGGCGCAACCTCCGTAACCCTGCGAACTATATAAGGCCTGGAATCCAACAGCCGTATTAAGAGTACTATGGCCATCCCAGCAATCAGGGCAAGTACTGCTGAGGTAAAGCGCCTGGTGTCCTATGGCGGTATTATACAATAAGTCAGGATTTGAATACAACGCCTGGTATCCAACAGCTACATTACCCGGATCGCCTGCATTATGATATGTTGTTGCAGATTTACCAGCCTGGTATCCTATAAAAGTATTTTGCTGGCTTGTGGAAAGTGCAAAACCTGCACCTCTTCCAACAATAGTATTGTAATCTGCGGTCATGGTATTATTCCCGGCATTATATCCCACAAAAATATTGTTATTACTACCTCCGGTTTTCAATATAACATCACCGCCTATGCGATAACCTTTTGTAGAGGTATTCAGATTAATATCTCCGTTATCTACATCAAGCTTGTAAGCAGGAGAGAAGGAAGTGCCGATGCCGAGATAACCTGTAGTATTTTGCAAGGTCATACGCGTTGTGTTGTTTGTCTTGAATGGCAAGTCTCCTGAGGTGGCACCCCATCCAAGAAATTTTACTGAAGTCCAAATATTATCTGCTGCAGTAGATTGAGCATTTGTTTCAATGCTCCATAATACTGATATTACCAGCATTATGCAAATTGTAAAATTTTTTTTCATTTATTTATTTGTTAATATTAGTTTGAATTAATCATTAGTTATATAAATTTCCCATTTTGAAATGATTTGTTTTTTTGTGCAGAAAGAGCAGATGTAAACAATGTAGCAATATACTATCGCAAAAGTGGTTTGGTAAGCGCGGTTACCTGCAATGCAGATAAATTACCTCAAATGAAAATCTTTTACTTAGCATCGGGATTTAATTACTCCCAATGCGTTTTTCGATGCATGAATGAAGATTCGATACCCGGAATGCAGATTTCATTCCTGAAACGGACCAATCAATGTATGTCTTTAAAAACAGATAATTTTATTTTGTGTTTTAATTCAACAGAAAAACCTGTATTAAAAGTAATAATTTTTTCTTTGTTAAAATAAGAAGGCACATAATTCCAGTTGATAATATAAAACTTGCTTATCTTTTCAAATTTATTTCGAGGCAAAATAGAGAAAAATTTTTCGAGCGATTCATTGCGTTCATACCATGCAGGTTTTAAAGAATCAACAAGCACTTTTACCTTATGACCCTCTGACATCACCATCATGATTTTGTGAACAGAAACGAGAGTTGTTCCATTCTTATTCTGCAACTCTACTTTTTTAACGGCAGTTTTTTTTGGGAGCTTTTTCAGGCTTGTCCTCATAATAAAGGATAACTTTGTTTTTGTTTTGTTACAGTAATTTAATCTTTTTCAAACAACAGTTTTTTCAAAATATTCCGATTTCTCTTTCAGAGGAAAAAAATTTCACTAAAAAACTGTTGTTTTTTCTTCTTAAGGGGGTTAAGAAGGATGCATTGCCTGTGAAGCACAGCACATCATAGCAAAGATATACGAAATCAAATTGTTAATTATCGGGGATTGAAAAAAAATCTGTACTTTAATAGGCTTGGCTCATATCTGTTTAACGTACAGAGTTCATTGAGATAATCAGGTATGACTACACATTTACCAAAACTTTCTGATATTTGCACGCATTTTTTCCTAACCGCACAAAAGAATATTAAATGATTATCTCAGGAGACAGGAATTTTAGTTTGGAGGATTGGCAAAAGATTTTGTTTGCTAATGAACCTGTTGAAATTGATGAGAAGGTTTTAGAACAAATAAAGACCAATTACACTTTTCTTGAAAATTTTTCAAAAGATAAAGTCATTTACGGAATCAATACCGGCCTGGGCCCGATGGCTCAATACCGCGTGAATGAAGCCGAGCAGGTGCAATTGCAGTACAATCTTATCCGCAGCCATTGCACAGGTTCTGGAAAAGCATTGCCGGATATTTTTGTAAAGAGCATGATGGTTGCACGCCTGAATACTTTACTGAAAGGCTATTCAGGAATTCACCCGGATGCAGTTCTGCTGCTCCGGGACCTGATCAATAAAAATATTTGCCCCGTCATTTATGAACACGGAGGTTTGGGTGCAAGCGGTGATCTGGTGCAGCTTGCACATCTTGCCCTGACCATGATCGGGGAAGGAGAAGTAAGTGCCGGTGGAAAGCTTATGAGCACTGACAAAGCCTTTGCTGATCACAAGCTTTCACCGATGAAAATAAAATTCCGGGAAGGATTGGCTTTGATGAACGGCACTTCTGCTATGACAGGGATCGGCTTGCTGAATTTAGTTTATTCACAGTCGCTGGTATATTGGTCAGTCGCTGCTTCGGTGATGATTTCTGAGATTGTCGAATCTTATGACGACCATTATTCCAAAGAATTAAATGAAGTGAAACTGCATTTAGGCCAGCAAAAAGTGGCCGAAGCTATGCGGACTTTTTTGTCGGACAGCAAATCAGTGAGAAAACGTGCCGACCATTTATACAATAAGAAAGTGGAGGATACGCTCTTGCGCAGCAAGGTGCAGGAATTTTATTCTGTCCGCTGTGTGCCGCAGATTTTAGGCCCTGTGATGGATACGCTTGTGAGCGCAGAAAATATTATCATTAATGAATTGAATTCAGTAAATGACAACCCGGTAATTGACAGTAAAAACGGGGACGTATTCCACGGTGGAAATTTTCATGGCGATTATGTTTCGTTTGAGATGGACAAAATAAAAATGGCTGTCACCAAACTTTCTATGCTAGCAGAAAGACAGCTCAACTATTTGCTCAACCCGAGGCTGAACGAAAAGCTTCCGCCATTTGTAAATCTTGGAAAGTTCGGATTAAATTTAGGGATGCAGGGAGCCCAGTTTACCGCAACTTCAACAGTTGCAGAAAATCAATCGCTCTGTTTTCCTGTGTACGTGCACAGCATTCCGAGCAATAACGACAACCAGGATATTGTGAGCATGGGAACTAACTCTGCACTCATTTCAAACAAGGTTATTGAAAATACTTTTGAAGTTCTCGCGATTGAATTCATCACCATATTGCAGGCAATAGACTTCCTGAATTACCACGACAGGCTTTCTTCTTTCTCTATGAAAATTTTTGATTCGCTCCGGAAATTAGTTCCGCGTTTTGAGCAAGACACTCCTAAATATGTTGAAATAAAAAAAATCCGTGATTTTCTTTTTGAGAATCGGAAGAAATTAAACTGAATAAATCTTTTAATTTTGTTTTTTGTTTACTAATCCGAATCAAGAGTTGAAAATTAAAAATAAATGAACCACAATAGACAGATAGTTCACATAAGAAAAATACATAGTTTTAAAATTAAGAAAGTCCCTATGTGAATTTCTATGTTTTATATGTGCCTATGTGGTAAAAATAATTCAATCCATGATACGTATTACTAATTCAACTCATTTATGAATTATGCATTTGTAACGGGGGGATCACGGGGGATCGGAAGGGCAATTTGTGTAAAACTTGCCGAGATGGGTTATAACCTGCTCATCAATTACGCTTCAAATGATGAGGAAGCGCAAAAAACAAAATCGTTGGTGGAAGAAAAAGGTTGTACTGCCGAACTAATGAAATTTGATGTCTCAAAGCAGGAAGAAGTGGAGAACAATTTGCAAAAATGGATTGACAGCAATCCTGACAAAAAGATTGAAGTAGTGGTGAACAATGCAGGAATACGGAAGGATAATTTATTAATGTGGATGACCAATGATGACTGGAACCGTGTGATGGACATCAGTGTGGGCGGATTCTTTTTTGTGACACGGATAATCATCAAAGACATGCTGGTAAAAAAATACGGGAGAGTGATTAATATCGTATCTTTGTCCGGATTAAAAGGATTACCCGGACAAACGAACTATTCAGCTTCGAAAGCGGCAGTAATAGGAGCTACCAAAGCTCTTGCACAGGAAGTGGGAAGACGCGGCATCACAGTAAATGCAGTAGCTCCCGGTTTTATTAACACAGACATGACAAAGGATTTGAATGAAAAGGATTTTAAAGCATTAATCCCCGCCAACCGTTTTGGTGAACCGGATGAAGTGGCAGATGTGGTTGCTTTTCTTGCATCGCGCAAAGCTTCTTATGTTTCAGGGCAGGTTATTTCGGTGAATGGTGGATTGTATTCGTAATTTGGGTAATCAGGTAATTTGGGTAATTAGGTAATTGAGGTAATCATGGTAATTAAATTAATTATGTTTAATGGTTGATTTTTATTTAATTAACACAATCAACATGATTAACAGAATCAACCAATAAAGAATGAATAGAGTAGTAATAACAGGCATCGGAATTTATTCTTGCTTAGGAAAAAACATTGAAGAAGTAAGAGATTCCCTTTTCAAAGGAAGGTCAGGAATTGGCATTGATCCGATGCGAAAACCGGAAGGATACCGCTCAGCGCTGACGGGCATTGTTGAAAAGCCGCAATTGAAAGGCAAACTGGACAGAAGGGCGCGTGTGGGGCTGTCTGAAGAAGCAGAATATGCTTATTTGTCAACAATGGAGGCATTGGCTAATGCACAGATCAACCCTGAATTTCCTGAAGAGAATGATACAGGAATTATTTTTGGTAACGACAGTTCTGCCCGTGCAGTGATCGAAGCGGTGGATATTATCAGGGCAAAAAAAGATACAGCGCTTGTGGGTTCGGGTTCTATTTTTCAGAGTATGAATTCAACAGTGACGATGAACCTGAGCACGATTTTAAAATTGAAAGGAATTAATTTTACAATAAGCGCTGCCTGTGCAAGCGGTTCGCATGCGATCGGGATGGGTTATCTTTTGATTAAAACAGGATTGCAGAAACAAATCATTTGCGGAGGCGCCCAGGAAGTAAACAGTTTTGCATTTGGAAGCTTTGACGGGTTGAGCGCATTTTCGGCAAGGGAAAATGAACCTGCAAAAGCTTCGCGCCCGTTTGACCGTGACCGGGATGGATTGGTTCCGAGCGGAGGCGCAGCTACTGTTATCCTGGAAAGCCTCGAATCTGCTTTGCAAAGAGGCGCTCCCATTTTAGGTGAAATTACAGGTTATGGGTTTTCTTCCAATGGCGCCCATATTTCCAATTCCAGTGTGGAAGGTCAGGTGAAATCACTGGAGATGGCCATGAAAGATGCGGGAATGAAAGAATCTGATATTGATTATATAAATGCTCATGCTACGGGAACTCCGGCAGGCGATAAGACGGAAGCGCAGGCAATTGATAAAATTTTCGGAACTTCGCGCCCGCTGATCAGCTCTACCAAGAGCATGACAGGACATGAATGCTGGATGGCAGGAGCGAGCGAGATTGTTTATTCCCTGTTGATGATGCATAATTCTTTTGTGGCGCCTAACATTAACTTTGATAATCCTGATGAGGATTCGGCTAAGCTTAATATTGCAGCGGAAACCAGGGAAACAAAGATTAAAACCTTCTTATCCAATTCTTTTGGTTTCGGGGGTACTAATTCTTCCATAATTATTACGAAATTTGCAGGCAACTAACCATAAAATGACCAACGAAGAAATTATTCAAAAAATCAACGAGTTTCTGGTGGATGAGTTTGAAGTGGATGGCGAAAAGATTAAGCCCGATGCCAACCTTCGCGAAACGCTTGAATTAGACAGCCTTGATTATGTTGACCTGGTGGTGGTGATTGAAAGCAATTTTGGTTTCAAGGTAGTTGCCCAAGATTTTCAGACCATTCACACTTTTCAAAACTTTTATGATTACGTGATCGGCAAGGTGGCTGAAAAGCAAAGTGCATGACATGGAAGGGAAAGACTAAAGGCGGTCTTACCGGGCATAAAATTTTTTTTTTCTTTCTTAAAACTTTTGGCTTAAGTCCGGCATATTTCATTCTTTATTTTGTAGCGTTTTATTTTTTTATTTTTTCTGACACCAATAAATTTATCTTTTCTTATTTCAAAAATATTTTGGGATACTCCTCTTTTAAATCGCGGTTAAAAGTTTACAGGAATTATTATTTGCTGGGGCAAACGATTCTTGACCGCGTAGCTTTATTTTCAGGGATTAAAACGAATTTTAAGGTGGTGCGTGATGGCGGAGAGAACCTGAATAAACTGAGCGAAGGCGGTAAAGGAGGAATATTACTGAGTGCACATATTGGCAACTGGGATGTTGCGGGACAGTTGCTGAACCGATTAAATACTAAAATTAATATCCTGATGTATGAAAACGAGCATGAGAATATAAAAGAGTTTTTTGACAGCGTTACCACAAAACAAAGAGTGACGATTATTCCAATTAAGGAAAATGATCTCGGACATCTTATTAAAGTAAAAGAGGCTTTTAATAATAATGAGTTCCTTGTGATGCATGGTGACCGTTTTCGTGAAGGCGGCAAAACAATTGAACATGATTTTATGGGGCATAAAGCAAAGTTCCCTGTGGGTCCTTTTCACCTGGCGGCAAAGTTCGGGGTGCCGGTGGTGATTACTTTTGCTATGAAGGAAGGAAGCAATCAATATAATTTGTTTGCTACTGCGCCCGTAGCGATTGCACGGGCTTCAACTCCGGAGGAAACCGAGAAAGGAATACATTTTTTTCTGCACCATTATGTTACCGAAGTTGAAAAAATGCTGAAGCGGTATCCTGTGCAGTGGTTTAATTATT
>DATEMK010000103.1:0-10964 GCA_035275625.1 Bacteroidia bacterium | reverse complement strand
ATTCAAATTCCTGTTATTACTTCCCTGCTTGCGGTAGATGCTGTTTCATTTAAAAATCCTTTACGTGCCGGCTTCATAGGAAGCTATGGAAACCGATGGGCTAATCTTTCTATTGGCAATAGTGACTGCCTGCTTATTCTTGGCAGCCGTCTTGATATTCGTCAAACAGGTGCTGATGTTGATGGATTCAAATCAAACAAAAAAATAATCCATGTTGATATAGAAGACGGGGAGTTGAATAACAGGGTTAAAGATTGTTACACAGTCAAAGCTGATGTAAATTCATTTTTACAACAAGCTATCTCCTATTTTTCCATTCATAAATTAAATACTGGCCCGGATTGGATAAATGAAATAAATCTGTTGAAAGAAAAATGGATTGATACGAAGGAAATAACAAACATACAAGGGATAAATCCTAACTCATTTATTCACCAGCTCTCAAAAGCTTCAGCTTTGTCTCATGGATACTGTGTGGATGTAGGCAGCCATCAAATGTGGGCAGCGCAATCCATTGAGTTGGGTGAAGAACAGTTTTTTATCACTTCAGGCGGCATGGGAGCAATGGGATATTCTTTGCCTGCAGCAATAGGCGCTTGCTTTGCATCGGGTAAAAAACCAGTTGTGATAATTTCAGGTGATGGCGGATTTCAACTTAACATCCAGGAATTGCAAACCATAAAAAGAAATCAGCTTCCGGTTAAAATTATTGTTTTAAATAATCAATCATTGGGCATGATCAGACAATTCCAGGATAGTTATTTTGAAGGGCGGCATCAATCAACTGTTTGGGGATACAGCGCTCCTGATTTTTCAAAAGTGGCGATTGCTTATGGAATAGAGGCTGCAACAATTTCCAAAGAAGAAGAAATTAAGAATGCGCTAAATGCTGTTTGGAAAAATCCTCAATCACCTTTTTTATTGCAGGTAATGATAGACCCTGCTGCAAATGCATACCCTAAGATTGCATTTGGTAAACCGATAACTGAAATGGAGCCTTTTTCAAAACCAATTGATATGGAAGGAACCTGATAATGATTTTTTAAAATCAGGGACCCTAAAAGCAACATGCCAGACTCTAAAATTCTAAGTATTTCAATTCCTACATGGAACAGGGCTGAGCTTTTGGAAGAACAACTTATTCTCCTTACAAAACAAATCATAGAAAATAATTTAGAGGATAAAATTGAAATTGTTATTTCAAATAATGGTTCGGATGATAATACTGAAGAAGTTGTTTTAAAATTTCGATCAAAACATGATTTTATTATTTATCACAATAACGGAGTCAATAAAGGCCCAAGATTTAACGTAATAAAATCATTGGAGCTTGCCACAGGAAAATATGTAACCTTTCTTGGAGATGATGACCGCTATAAAGAAGATAGTTTCAAAAAAATAATATCACTTTTGACAACTAACCATGAAATCGGTGCAATATTCGATTCCCATCTGTTTAAAAAAAATCCTTTCAAAAATGAAGTATTTATTTCATTGGAGCAATTGCTTGAAAATTTTTATTACTATATTGGAAATGCAGGATTATTTATTATTAAAACAGAATTCATTCATAATAATATTAAGAAATTCGGTTATGAATATTTTAGCGCAAGCTGGCCCCAAACACAATTAATTACTTTAAGTCTTTTCCAAAATCCTGACAAGAAGATTTTGCTCTCGGACCTGGATTTATTTTCAGCATCTGCCCATGACCAGGTTATGATGTATAATTCGTATTACCTCCTGAGAGGGCTTTATTTTGATTTAGCAGATGCTATAACTGACATTAAAAATGAGATTTCACCTGAATGTTATGCCTCAGCAAGAATTTATTTAAAAAAGACTGTTTCTCAAACAACTTTTAACATACTTCAATGCGGTGTTTTTGTTGATGATAAAGAGTTAAGGATAAAAACCATTTCATACATTAAATCGAACCTGAAAAAATATTCAGTGAATGAGAAAATTTACTTATCACTTATAATTTTTGCATTAAGTTTGCCCGTTTCAATTTCAAGATTGCTCTCTGATATTTTTATTTTTGCAGTTAAAGGTAAAAAAGGAATAAATAAGAAAAACAGGTTCGTGAAGTTGGAATTAGAAAAACTTGAAAATAAGAAACATAAAAACAAAGCTGTGAGAACTTTTGAATTTTAATTCCGACACAAAATATGCACACTAAATTCATAAATTTTTTTTGCGACCCTCTTACAAAGGATCCTGTAAAATTTTATTCTTTTGAATCTGATAAAGAGAATATTATTTCCGGGTTATTTGTTAACCCGGTTTCAGGTTCAGCCTACCCGGTTATGGAGGGAGTTCCGGTTTTTCTTCCAGATTCTTTAACGGAGAAATTTCAAAATCAATTTAAAGAAACGATTCAATCTGTAAAAAAAGAAATCCCGAACCTGGTATTGCAAAATCGGATTGAAAATAAATCCTGGAGTTTCAGTCTTGAATGGGAGGCTCACAGCAAGCTTGATATGAATACTACCTGGGGCATGACTTTGCAAAGCCGGTTTGAACAATTTCTCTTAGAGACACAATCAACCATCGCAGAGTTACCTGGAAAAATAATGCTGGATGCCGGTTGCGGAAACGGATTACTGACTGAATATTTTTCTACTAAAGGAATCACAATTTTTGGAATTGATTTTTCAACCAGTGTATTTGATGCGGAAAAAAGACGCACTTCAAATAACTGTTGTTTTCTTCAGGGAGATTTAATGTTCCCGCCTTTCCGGTCGGAAACGTTTGATATTATTGTTTCCAATGGTGTATTGCATCATACGCCCAATACAGAAGTAACTTTTAAGAGTGTTGCAAAAACTGTGAAACAAAACGGGAAGCTGTATTTGTGGCTCTACTCCCGTAAGGGAACTTTGTATTGGAAATTTAAACGAAGAATATTTGATTATTTAAGAATGATAATCTGCCGGATGCCCTCTTTTTTAAAAAAATTATCCGTACAATTTATTGTATTTTTACTTTATTACATCTATTTACTTTCAGGAAAAAAATTAGATAAGAATACTTTGCTGATTGATATTTATGATTCGGTAACTCCACGCTGGCGTTATTATCATACTCCCGAAGAAATAAGCCGCTGGTTTTTTGAAGCAGATTTCGGTCCGCTTTCCCTCACTAACTGGGATACGAAATACGGATTTGGATCAATGGCAGTAAAAACTCCATTACCAAAAACACCGGGAGAACATTTTACAACAGGATAGAAAGCGTAGCAGGATGATATCGTTTAATTCAACTCCACTTTTGTAAGAGTACTTTGACTGTTTTTATTTTCGAAAACTACTAAAAACTGATAGAATTTATTTTTTTCCGAAAATACAATGGGCAATTTATTGTTCACTTCAAGGATTTCATAAACCGTATTTTTTAATTTTTCCTTTGTATCCGATTTTTTCACAAAAACATTGTAATCATCAACTGAATTGAACGAACAATTGAACTTAGCATTTTCTTTAGTCAATTGATAGGGCGAAGATGTGTAAAAGTATAATTCAGGTTTTTGGACTACGGTTGTATCGGGCTTGTAAACTTTTACTTCAGCAACAGGAAGCATTTTATTTTCAACAAATATATTATAAGTTACTTTCAGCTTTTTGCATTTTATTTTTTCAAAAGAATAGACGAAATTACGCGATGCAATAGAATCCATTTTTTTTATTTTTATGTTTTTCCATTCATCGCTTCCGGGAACCTGGTATTTCACTTCAATGCTCTTTTGAACCAATGAATCTTTAGTAAGCTGTATGCTTAACTTATTTAATTCTGCCTCATTTTTTAATTCCATAATCATGTAGGGTTTTTGGCGGATAGTATCGTTGATAAAAAAATTGACAAAAGAAAAAGTATTTTTATCGTTCAGCTTAACCGCATCTTTCAAGGCTGATGGAAAAATTTCCTTTACTGCATACTCAACGCTGTTACTCATTTTTACAAGCTCTGTTTTAGGTTTATAGCCATCATTTGTTTCTTCAACGGGAACCGCCCAGTTATAATAATCTTTCTTTACTCCCACGTCCACATAATCTTTTCCGTAAGAATAGGTTGCCCAGATCTGATGCTGGTACTTAAAAAATTTATCACCGGTAAATTCATATACATGAGTCATTACATTGGTCAACCACTTTAGATAAGATGCTGCACAAAGTCTTTTATCACCCCTGTTATAATAAACTCCACTTCCGTTATCAAAAATTTTATGGCTCATTTTGCCATTATTAAGAAGTCTTTTGTATAAACTGAAAGTGGCTGTATCGCCAGGGAATAATTGAGAATATTCGCCAAGTGCAATGATTGCAATATAATAACCCGAAAAATTATGCTTTTCCTGTTTTGAGTTGGGATATTCCTCCATCCATTCGTAGCCTTCCGGAGTAACGCCAAGACAGCCTCCTTTTTTTTCGGGATAAACCATAAAATTTTTCGCCTTTACAATCAGGGGCAATGCGTTTGTATCACGTGTAAATGCGTAATACCTGATAAGGACTGAAATGGCTTCTCCTTGGGCAAGAGATGAAAAAAAAGGGTTTTTAAGGTCATGAAAACTAAATTTATTGTGATACCCGATTTTATCATCATCAAGCGAAGTATAGTTTTGCGGATTCATGAGGAATTTCACCTGGTTCAAAAATGCCTTTTTGAACCGTTCATTACCTGAGTTTTTATATTCATCGTAACAAAACAATGCATAATGACAAGCATTTACAGTATGGTAGGGCCCCCACTGCCCTAACGTGATGTGCACACCATTTGAATCAAAAGACCGCTTTGTATTTTTTTCCCATTGATCCTGGTTAAATAATTCATACATGCTTGTATATTTCTTTATCCATTTTACATCTTTATTTACAACAGGCATCGGAAATATACATTCCGATTGAGTAAAAAAAGAAGAGCTGATGCAGATTATCAGGAAAAGAAGTAAATAAATTCCTGTTCTATGTAAATTAATAATCAATTTTTTCATAAGATTCGGAGAAACAATTTAATTTACTTGAAAATTGAAAAAAATTTGCGACACGATATTAGCTCCTTAAAATTTTCAGCCAAGATATGAAGTTTTGCGTTACGGATCTTCGTTATTAGGATATCCATGTTAAAATAAACAGAATGTTCAGAGGATTATTGTACGTTTGTTTATTGTGAATTTGATGTTAATAACATTATTTCCTGGTGAAACATGTAATCATACATATTCTATTTTTTTATTTGATTATAAATAATTGTAATGCACAGGGTACTTGGGTTCAGGTATCAAATCATGGTGGTGGTAACGTTGAGCTGGTTTATTGTTTTTCGATAAATAATAAAGGGTTTGTCGGAGGAGGCAGAGTAAATGGAGTGGCTCATAATGATTTGTGGGAATATCATGACATTGCAAACTCATGGACACAAAAAGCGAATTTACCCGGAGTCGGAAGAGCTTCATGCTTTAATTTCACCATTGGAAGTAAGGGTGTCTGAACACATCATTTAACGATTTAAATGAAAATAATTTGTTTTCTATTTCTCCAAATCCTTCCAATGGAAGTTTTCAAATTGAGTTTTCTGAAAATTTTAACACTCCTATTCAATTTGAAATCTTTTCAACACAGGGTCAGAAAGTTTTTTCAACATTAATTACAATGACAGGAACCAGGAAGAAAATTAATTTGGAAAACCTTTCTGAGGGAATTTATTTTTATTCTGTGTCCGAAAAAGGGATAAAAAGTAAGAGCGGCAAATTAATTATTAAAAAATAATTCTTCACCGAATCACTGTTATAGTTCCATTTTTTGAAAACAGCTTGCCGGTTACGATAAAATAATAAACCCCTTGCGGTACATCTTTGTTTTTAAATCTCCCATCCCAGAATTTTTTTATATCATCTGTTTCGTAAACAGATTGCCCCCAGCGGTTGTAAATGCCAAGATGATACACTTCACATTCATTGAATCCTGATATTTCCAAAACTTCATTCTTGTTATCACCATTCGGAGTAAAGCAATTCGGAACAAATAAATTTGAGGTGTCTGAATTATTTATTGTTTCAATTTTTATTATCGTGTCGGCACATAAAGTCCCCTGGTTGATAATAAGGGTGATGGTATAACTTCCCGGGAGTAAATATTCGTGAATTGGATTTTTTGTTGTATCCACGTCTCCATCACCGAAGTTCCAGTAATAACTAAATGCATTCTGGGATTGGTTTGTAAATTGAATTTCTGATTTACAGGGCTGTTGTGCCAAGCTGAACATTGCAACTCCATTTGAAAAAGTATCAATTACAGTTTTAATTATTGTATCGGAGCCGCATTGATTGTAAGAAATTAAGGTGATTACATAATTTCCGCCCGTTGAATAAACATGAACAGGATTCAATAGTGTATCTGTTCCGCCATCCCCGAAATCCCACCATACACTATCTGCGTTCTGTGATTGATTCGTTAAAGAAATTGTTAAGGCGCAAAGCGGGATCGAATATGTAAAATCAGAAACCGGTTGCCCTGCACCTGATAAATCAATCTGCTGTTGAATGGTATCAGAAAAACAATTGTTGTTCGTAATCAGCGTAATTGTATAAATACCTGGTGACGCATACGTATGAGGAGGATTTGTCAAAGATGAAATGCTGCCATCTCCAAAATCCCACTGATAGCCAGTCCCGTTTTGAGAAGTATTGGTCAAAGTAACATTCAGATTGCATGGTTGTGTATTTATGGTAAAGTTCGCAGTTGGAGCCAGGGGAATATTTATTGTTACCTGGAGTTGAAATGTATCGCTGCTGCAAATATTGCCCACTATCAAAGTAATAGTATAGGTTCCATTTGCTATATAATTGTGAGAAGGATTAATTGTTGTGTCAGACTGGGAACCATCTCCAAAATTCCATAGGTAAGATAAAGCATTCTGTGATTGATTATTCAAAGTAACGCTGGTGCTGCATGGTTGCGAATTAAAAGTAAAGTTTGCGATTGCAGGTTGCGGAATAAGAATATTCACCTGATGTTGTATAGTATCGCTGCTGCATGAATTACTCACGATTAAAGTAATTGTATAAGTTCCGGACGATGTATAAGTATGAACAGGAACTGCATTCGTGTCAATTGCAGAAGCATCACCAAAATTCCATTGATAATTTACAGCATTTTGTGACAGGTTGACAATACTTACTGTTGAATCGCATGGCTGGTTATTAATTGTGAATTGTGCAACGGCAACAGGAGAAATAACTATTGTAATTTGTTGCTGAACCGTATCGCTGTTACATTCATTTGTTACAATCAATGTAACGGTGTAAGTCCCTGCCACAGAATAATTGTGAACCGGATTTGAAGCCGTATCAGTTGGTGAGCTGTCTCCAAAGTTCCAACTAAGGTTTGTTGCTCCTGTGACAAGAGAAGTGAAAGTAACAATTGCGGAGCAATTTTGAATTGTATAATTAAAGTTTGCACTTATCGCACTATCTGCAACTACGATCGTCTGAACAATTGTATCTGATGTGCAGTTATTACTTGCAATCAAAGTAACGAGGTACGTTCCGGGAAAATTGAAATTATGTACAGGATTAGAAGCTGAAGATATTGTTGAATCACCGAAATTCCAACTGTATGAAACCGCCCCGGTTGAACTATTAGTAAACAAAACAGAATCTCCCGGACAAACCAAACTATCAGCTGTAAAAGCAGCAATGGGAATGGAAACTGAAATCGTTATAAGGCTTTGCTTAGTGAGTGTGAGCGTATCGCCACATGCAACAACTCTTAATGTAATATCATAAGTACCGCTTGATGTATATTGATGAATTGGCAACTCAAGATTTGAAAATGAACCATCACCAAAATTCCATTCCCACCAGGTTGCAAGACAAGTAGTATCTGTAAATTGATATTCGTAACAGTTCGTAGTCGGAGTAACACCGAATGCAATATATTGCGGAGTAACAGTTGTTCCGGGTAATTCACCTTCAATTGCGTTTGGCAAACCGGGACGGCACCCATTATTGCTTATAAAAATTGCATTATGATTATATCCGATATTCGCAATATTCGGATCGTTCGGATTTGCGACTTCTGCAATATAATATTGATTATAGTTAGGTGAAACATAAATTTTTCCATTTGCAGCTTTTTCAACCTGGGTAAGATAACGCCCCATTAACGGATCAATAATAACTGAAGTTCCATTTGTTAAATCAATTCTTCCGAAATCAGTTACATCAACTGAGGTATTACCAAGAAAATAAACTTTCGTATTATCAGGTGAAAATTCTACTCCAAGAATCATTTGATTTGAAACAAAAAAATCTTGCTGGTTTGTCAACGTTCCCGTTACTAAATCGAAATCCCACACAATCACATCCGGATCCGCAGGATTAAGGTCTTCTGTTGACATAACCACTTTTTGATTATTTGGTGAAAGTTCTATTTCGTGAGGAACATTCGGGGTTTGAGAAAGATTTATTGTAGCAATCACCGTTGGAGAAATTATTCCCACATCGGTAATTAAAAATCGCATCACTTCATAACTGTTGCCAACAATCGTTGATGTTAATAACCAGCGGCACCCCGTGGGCATTTGCTGAGAAACACACATTGATTCTGTGTAGCCGGTTCCAAGTAATGTATTTTTATTCGTTACGTCTCCTAAACCGCCATTCAATGTTAAATCAACAATTGAATAATAAAGGTTTGAACTATTAAAATGAACGATGTAATATTTATTGGTCGTACATGGAATACGGACAATACAATTTTCCAGGCTGCTTTGATTATCTATCAGTCCGCTTCCATTAGGCATAACATTCCAATTGGAATCCCGAACCTCCATAGAAGTTCCGGCAAGAACTGCTGTTGAAAAAAGTATATTGTTATTAACATCCGTCATGAGGTTTATATCTTCCTCACCTCCTATTCCATAGCCAACAGAGGGAATGGAAACAGTGGGTAACGGAGTTGTAAAATCTATCAGATGTACTTGTCCCGGAACTTCTCGGGTAAGCCATTTGTAGAGTTGGGCATGCAATAATTCAGGGGATCTAAAAATTAAAAAAATACCTATTAATAAAAATCTTTTATGAGAAATGTTAATCAGCATGTCAATTTAGATTAATATGAATTCTTTCAACTCAAAGATAATTAATTTTACCTATAGTTGTTTCTAAAAACTCATTAAAGCTGAAATATTGGATTAAGAGGGATTAAATCAGCCTAAATTCCATCTTACACTATTTCATTTGCCAAAATAATTTACAGATTAGCTGAGGTGTATTTTAACGTACGGAACCACATTCCCTCTCAGATATCTCCCTGCGCAAAACTGCGCGACATCAGCAATTGCTCCGGCAATATTAATTCGGATTTATCATCCGTTAACCTTTTCCATACAAACGAGGTTCCTTTTTTCACAAAAATAAATCCGCATTTTTTTAAAAAATCAATTTGCTCAGAATTCAGTTTATTATTTCTGAATCCCCAAAAGCGAATCAGAAAAGATTTTTTCAACCGGATGTTTTTTATTGCTTCATTAATTATTGCTTTTTTCGCCCCCGGGTCGGATTCACTACTAAAAAAAATCTGTTCAATGTACGCATACCCATCGTTTCTTGAATTTATTATTGCCTCGCTTATTACATTCTGATCTTTCAACCCGGATATGAATGAGTAATTATTTGGATACGGATTTTTCTTATATCTCCAATCAATGTATTCATCCGCCAGGCTGATGGTCCACATTTTTTTTTCCTGATTATGCAACGCTTGTTGTAAAAATTCATTCCTGTCAAATTCAAAATTTAAACGGCAGGATAATTTTTCAGAAAGTTGTGTTCCAGCAAATCCTTGTTTTATCGTATTCAAATAACTCATAACAGATAATCCAAAGATTTTAAATTTGTCTAAAAACTTATTTTGAGGATTCAATCCTGAAAGGTATTTGTAGGATTGGAATATATTAATTGCAAAAACTCCAGACATCGCATCAAAAGGTATTTCAAAACCCACTTTCAAAAACGGTTTCTTTGCATAAGTAAAACCCCAGATATATTTAATTTTTTTTTCCTTGCAAACTTTAAAAAGCAACTGATACATTTGATCAAACAAACCTTTTCCGCGATAAGCGGGGTCAAGCAAAGTATCCTCTGATTTTGCAGTCATCATTTTTTCACCCGAACTGCTGATTAATTCTATTGGAATTGCAGCCTGTGTTCCGACAATTTTATTTTGTGTTGTGTCATAAGCAATAACGTAAAGCGCTTCTCCATAAGGACAGGCATTGAATTCCCATTCAAAAACCGATTCTGATCGCTGGTGTTTATTCAGCAAATTATAGAGACGGTTTACCTCCTCCTCTTCTCCCTTTTTTAATAACCTTATTTCAATGCTCATTTAAAAAACGATTCAATTATTTCTTCCTGGGTAATACATTTAAAATTTTCGCGGTTGAAAAATTCTAATAATTTAATATAGGTTTGCCGATATTCTCCAAATTTGAATTCAGTTATAAAAGGATTGTGAAATAAAACCGAAATTATGCAACCGGATTTGTTAGTGCGGATAAATTCTTCAATTAAACTATAAGTTTTTGTCGCATTAATTTTTTGATAATTGAAAAAAGTGCCATCCATAACATTTAATGGACATTCTACAAAATCCAAAGTTCTCTTTTCAGTTAAATCAAAAGGGCGATAAGGCATTCCGTAGTTATTTCTGAACCCGTACATTTCAGCAAAACCAAGAGAAGAATCTAATTTGATACCTGACGACTCAATTTTTTTAAAGTCTTTATGAGGATTGAATTTTAAATAGTGATACCTGTTTGAAATTACTGGTGCTTCAAGCGATTTGATCTCTTCCGTAAAATTTGTTTCAGATGCGCTCTTGTGAAGTCCATTAAAAAAACCACGTTTCGGTATTTCTTTTATTGCAGATTTTACCTTTGGCTCCTCAATAGAATAGTCT
>DATEMK010000102.1:0-15751 GCA_035275625.1 Bacteroidia bacterium | reverse complement strand
AATATAAATAAAATGAAAAAGAAATCAATGGGTTTAATGGCAGCAATGTTTCTCTCGATAGCAACATTTGCGCAAACGAAAATTACAGTTAAGGGAAGTGATACCTGCCTTCCGTTAGTTCAGAAGGAAGCGGAAGATTATATGAAAGCAAATAAAAACACATC
Source organism: Bacteroidia bacterium (assembly GCA_035275625.1). GTDB lineage: Bacteria > Bacteroidota > Bacteroidia > AKYH767-A > OLB10 > DATEMK01. Next base: position 15,587 of record DATEMK010000102.1, on the reverse strand, counting down.
CATTTCTGTGATAGGCGGGGGAAGCGGTGTTGGTATTTCAGCATTGCAGGATGGCACTACCGATGTGGCAATGTCTTCCAGATCGCTGAAGATGGATGAAAAATTAAAATTGCAGGAAGCGGGTAAAAATATTAAGACTACCATCATGGCTTACGATGCATTGTCAGTAATAATAAATCCTGCTAACAAAGTGGACCAGCTCACCCGCGAACAATTAGAAGGAATTTTTACAGGTAAAACCAAAAACTGGAAAGAGGTGGGTGGAGAGGATATGCAGATCATTGTTTATTCGCGCGAAACCAGCTCAGGGACGTATGAGTTTTTTAAGGAAAAAGTGTTGATGAATAAGAACTATGCAAACACTGCGCTGATGATGCCGGCAACCGGGGCCATTGTACAATCTGTTTCACAAACAAAAGGTGCGATAGGGTATATAGGACTGGCGTATATGGAAAAAACGGTAAAGGACGTTAAAGTTTCTTATGATAAAGGAAAAACTTTCACACTTGCAACGTATGAGAATGCAAAGAATAAATCATATCCTATTGTTCGCCCCTTGTTTTTGTTCCATACGGCTCAGATAGAAAAAACCGCAAAGCCATTCATAGATTACATCCTTTCTGCAGAAGGACAAAAGATTGTGAAGGAAGTTGGTTATATTGATGTGACTAAATAGAAAATAAGTTTAGGTTTAGGTTATTTACTGTGCCATCCGCCTCAGGCGGATGGCACTTTTTATCAAATTAACTTTATCAAAGTATTAAACTTGCACAAAGCATAAGACGGTTGAAAAACTTTTATAATCTTTACTGAAAATTTTCAGATGCGGGGACCTGTTAAAAAATTCGTTGAGCGTTTTATCAAGGGAGTGCTGATGATAAGCAGCTCCGTCACTACGCTGACTGTTTTGCTTATTATCTTTTATCTTTTTAAAGAAGCCAGCGGAATTTTCACCATGAGCCCTGTTGAGTCGGGTTACACGATGCTGGCTAATAAAGATAACCCGGTTAGAAAATTAGATGCAGAGGACATTAAGAATGTATTTGATGGAAACATTGTTAACTGGAAAGATATCGGAGGCACCGACCAGGATATCCAGATTTTCAGGATTGATGATATCTCAAATTATTATACAGATGCCGAGCTTGGAGAAAATTTTGAACATCTTGGAGATAAGGTGGATGAATATGTAAGCCTCCATCCGGAAGTGCTGGCTTTTGTACCTGATAAATATATTTTACCCGGTTCGAAAGCGATCAGAATTAAGGTGGATCATATCAGCATTAAAAAACTTTTTAAAACAAAAGACTGGTTTCCCACAGCAACACCTGCCGCCCAGTTAGGGCTTCTTCCGCTGATACTCGGCACTTTTTGGGTAAGCCTCGGAGCCATTGCACTGGCTTTACCTTTCGGATTGGCCGCAGCCATTTATATGGCAGAGATAGCAGATTACCGGTTGCGAAATATTTTAAAACCGCTGATCGAACTTCTGGCGGGTATCCCGTCCGTTGTTTATGGATTTTTTGGTTTGGTGGTGATTGTACCCTTTATTCAAAAGACATTTAATCTTGCAGTCGGAGAATCGGCTATAGCAGGAAGCATCCTGCTTGGCATTATGGCATTGCCAACTATCATCACCATTTCAGAAGATTCTATACGCAATACTCCACGACCGATGAAAGAAGCAAGCCTTGCATTGGGAGCCAATCACTGGCAAACAATTTTGAGGGTTATTATCCCTTATTCCATATCGGGTATAACAGCAGCGGTTATTTTAGGAATAGGAAGAGCTATCGGTGAAACGATGGCTGTGCTGATGGTTACGGGTAATGCTGCCGTTATTCCACATTCATTCCTGGAACCGGTAAGAACCATTCCTGCCACCATCGCTGCAGAGTTAGGTGAAGCGCCTTTCGGGGGATTGCATTTCAAAGTTTTGTTCTTCTTAGGGTGTATTTTATTCATCATTACTTTACTGATAAATTTTTTCGTGGAATTAATAGCTCCGAAAAGAAGAATAGAAAGATGAAAAAGCAGACGATGGACAATGAGCAGTGGGCAATAGCAATAGGCAATAGGCAATGAGCAATAGACAATCAACGATAGACGATAGACGATAGATAGCAGACCATCAACAACAGACAATATTCAATTTAAAAGGTGCGGTACGAATTAAAAAAACAAATCAAAGAACAAATCGCATTCTGGATTTTAAGAGTGCTCAGCTACAGTATTCTTGTAGTATTATTTATTGTTCTTGGTTTTATTATTTCCAAAGGAATCGGGGTGATCAGCTGGGATTTCATAACAAAGATGCCTTCAGAAGGAATGACTAAGGGCGGCATTTACCCGGCAATCATCGGAACACTTCTTCTTATTGCAGGAAGCATGGTAGTTGCATTTCCTATCGGGGTGATGTCAGGTATTTACATGAACGAATATGTGAAAGAAGGTTTCTTCAAAAGATTTGTGAATGTGATGACCAATAATCTTGCGGGCATTCCTTCTATTGTTTTCGGATTATTCGGCATGGAATTTTTTGTGAACCAATTAAAGTGGGGCGATTCTATTATTGCAGGTTCATTCACGCTGGGGCTGCTTGCATTACCTGTTGTAATCAGGACAACAGAAGAGGCTTTGAAATCAATTCCAAATTATTTTCGTGAGGCAAGCCTTGCGCTGGGAGCTTCAAAAATGCAAACTATACACAGGGTAATTTTACCAATGTCTGCACCAAATATTATTACAGGATTAATTCTTTCCATGAGCCGTGTATCAGGCGAAACGGCCCCGATATTATTTACGGTAGCGGCTTACTTTCTTCCTAAATTGCCAACCAGTATTTTTGATAAAGTAATGGCATTGCCCTATCACTTATATGTGCTTGCAACAAGCGGAACCAATATTGAAGAATCAAGACCGATGGCTTATGGAACGGCATTGGTTTTAGTTATGATTGTTCTGATCCTGAATTTAATTGCAAATACTTTGAGAAGATTTCTTGGGAAAAAAGTTAAGATGAACTAATCATTGAACGATGGACAGTAAAATAGAAACAAAAGATTTACATTTATATTACGGAGATTTTCATGCCCTGAAAGGAATTTCAATGAGCATGAAAGCAAATACGGTTACTGCGCTGATTGGTCCATCAGGCTGTGGAAAGTCAACTTATTTGCGTTCCTTAAACCGGATGAATGATTTGATTGAGGGAGTAAAAATCAGGGGGATTGCATTGATTGACGGGAAAAATATTTATTCAAAAGAAGTAAAACTGGATGAGCTCAGGAAAAAGGTCGGGATGGTTTTTCAAAAACCAAATCCGTTTCCAAAATCTATTTTTGAAAACGTAGCATACGGATTAAGAGTAAACGGAATTTCTCATAAAAAATTTATTGCTGAAAGAGTAGAGACCTGCATCAGGCAAGCCGCTTTATGGGAAGAAGTAAAAGACAAATTAAAGAAATCGGCATTTGAACTTTCAGGAGGACAGCAACAGCGCTTGTGCATTGCCCGCGCTCTTGCTATTGAACCTTCTGTTGTGCTGATGGATGAACCCGCTTCAGCGCTTGACCCGCTTTCCACTTCAAAAATTGAAGAATTAATTTATGAATTGAAAAAAGAATATACCATTGTCATCGTTACGCACAATATGCAGCAGGCAAGCCGTGTGAGTGACTTTACGGGATTTTTCTACCTTGGTGAACTGGTAGAATTTGATCAAACAAAAAAAATATTCACCGCTCCAAATGATATACGGACACAGAATTATATTACAGGAAGATTTGGATAAACAAATTGTTAAACAATAAATCATAAATCAAAAAATGACTCATCTTGATGTAGAATTAGGAAAGCTGAAAGAAGACATGCTGGAAATGTTCCGCATGGCGCTTTCACAGCTTGATAAATCAAAAAATGCTTTAATAACGCTGGATAAAGATCTTGCGCGCGAAGTAATCGTAACGGAAAAACGGGTCAATTCATTTGAGTTGAAATTAGATCGCGATTGTGAAAACATAATTGCTCTTTTCAATCCCGTGGCGGTGGACCTTCGTTTTGTTCTCGCCAATTTAAAAATCAATTCTAATCTTGAACGCATCGGTGATATTGCCGATGGTATTGCAAAGTTTGTAATTAATATTAAGCTGGATCTTGAGAAAGAACTCTTAGATGAAACCCGCTTGCTTGAAATGTACGATACCGCTCTTTCAATGCTTAATGATGTAATGATTGCTTATGAAACTGAAAATACAAAGCTTGCCCGCAGCATTTTTCAAAAAGATGAGATACTTGACCAGATAAATGCGCATGCAAACACGGCTGTGGCTGAATTTATCAGGGACCACAATGATCGCATCAATCAAAGTTTATATGCACTTTCTTCTATCCGCAAACTGGAAAGGGTAGGAGACCAGTGTAAAAATATTGCTGAGGAAATAATTTTTTACGTGGAAGCAAAAGTGTTAAAGCATAATCTGAAAAGCGAGAAACAATAATCAGTTTTGCGTTTTCAAATAATTCTTTTTAAAAAACGAATCATATTTTCCGACATCTTTGCTCCCCATCATTAAAAGCATGTTGGAAGGAGTGATTACAAAACGGGTAAGAACAGAAATCGGAATACCATCAAAAACCGATTCATTTTCAAGCAGGGCAGCGTAATATTCCAAAGCATCCTCATCGGCATCAAAACTTTTAATTAAAATAAACTGGCTTTCATTTCCTAAAAAAGCATTGCTGATGTCATATTCAGATGTGCTGAAATATTGGTTGTTGAAATCTGAAATTTTTACTTTCAGCTCATTTGCATTTACCATTCCATTGGGAAATACGATCATCACATAGTGAATCGTATCCTGTTTATATACATAGGCTATTTCAGGTTCTTTTACAGGTTCAGGAGCTGCTTTTACCGAATCCTGTTTCACTTCTTTTCCGCTGCCTTTATTTATATAATCAAGAATTTCCTGCGCAAGAATGCTCACTGAATCTTTCGGAAATTTCCCAATTACATATTTTAACGAGGCTTCAAATTCAGCAGGTCTTGTTCTTCCAATAGCCAATGCTTTCAGGTATTCAAATTTTGGCGTCAAGACATTAGGAGGAAATAATGAATCTGCAGTTTCTTTTCGTTCAATAACGGCTGCATATTGTCCATTCTGGTAAGCACGGTATGTATTTTCGTAAAACACCTGGAGGATCGCAGTCTTCTTTTGGTTCTCCTTAAAATAATTCGGATTCATTATTATTTTACTGTATTCACTGTCGGGATATTTATCTAATAGAATATTTTTATAATAATCCGCTTTAGCAGAATCTTTCACGGAAAGGTAGGACCGGTAAAGGTTATAGTAAGTGGCAAGAAGATATTTATTTTCAGGATATTTTTTCAGCAACTCTTCAAAATCTGCCGCAGCTTCTTTTGGGTTATCTAATTGTTCTTTGTAAATCAACCCTGCATTATAATAAGCTTCAATTATTTTGTCATTAGAGAGTTTTATTGATTCTTCCGTTGCAGGAATAGCTTTTAAATAGGCTTCTTTTCTTTTTTCATTGCTCATTGCCATTAAAGAATCGCGCATCGCTGCTGCCAATAATTCCGTGCTGTCGTTTTCTTCCGTTTCTTCTGAATTCTCCGTAATCCCCAATTCTTTGCTGCTTCTTCTCCAGTTATCTTCATTTTTCCGGTTACCCCATTTTTTCAAAAATTCATTTAATCCAAAGCTGATGGCGCTCGGGTTATAGAAATACCATCCTCCACCGGTCGGAGTAAAATTACTTTTGGGTCCCTGGTTCTGCAGCAATTGGTTCTGCGGATTTTCCTGTGCCTCCCTTTCTAATTCCTTTTGCAATTCTTCTTCCCGTTTTATGGCTTCCTGTTCTTCCACTTCTTTTGCAATGATCTTATCAACTGCTGCCTGTTGTTCAGCCGGGCTGAGCGATGCAAGATGCAGAATGCTGTCTTCGGCTGCAATGATATCGAGGTTGCGCACCAGCTTGCTCAGGCTGGTTTTTTTATTCACGCTTTTGTAATAGTCAGGGTGATCCTGCGAAAGGAATGCAACGGTGCTGTCATAATAAACCTGTGCATTTCGATAGTCAGGACGTTTAAAATAAATTTCCGCAAGTTCAAGATAAGAAAGGGCTTTTTGATTGGTGTTCACAGTGCTTGCAGCCACCGACAATTTTAAATAATCAATGGCCTTGGGTTCCTCGTTTTCTTTTTCTGCTATGGTGGCCAATGCATAGTAAATCTGGTCAAGAAAATCTTTATTCTTTTCATCCTTCAGCATTTTTGTCAACTGCTCTTTAATTTCCTTGCTGCCTGAATTAATGTCAAAACATCGCGCACGGTTTATGCGTGCATTGAACTCCATTTCATAAGGAGCGTTCTTTTTTATTACTTTGTTATAAAGAGGGTACGCTGAATCGCAGGCATTAGTTTTTTGATAAAGCTGTGCAAGAATAAATGTATATCGTATCCGGTCTTGCTTTTTCTTTGTGGATGCAATGGCGCTTTTCAACTCCTGGGCCGCTTTTTCATAATTCTCTTTCTGCATATCATAGTCAGCCGCTATGGCATAATATTCACCCCGCTTTTTTTTCCATGGAAATTCCTTGTCATTTTTCATGAAATCGAGCAGGTATTCCGCATCGGGAGTTTTTCCTAATTGGAGATAGGTTTGAGTAAGCCCAAGCAGCGCGTCAAAACGAATCGGTTTGTTATTATAAGAGGAAGCCACAAACTGGTATGTTTCGATAGCCGACCAATAATCATGCTTTAAAAATTGTGCTCTTGCGACAAGCAAATAACTTTCTCGTACCCACCTGTTTGTTTCTTCCCCGTTAAAGACCATTGAATGCCGCTGAATGACAATAGAGGTTTTCTTAATGGCTTCATCCATATCAGGAACTATGGCTTTTGCTTTTTCGTCATCTGCGTACTGGAAAATTTTCAGCAGGCGGTCATACTGATCCACATGAGATGCAGCCAGGGTTTTTGTGCCTTCTTTTACCATTTCGCGCGCGTTAAAATAAAAGTTATCCCTGCCGGTCAGCCGGTGATAATTGCGGTTCAGAAACCTGTTTTTCTGCGTGGAACAGGACGCAAAAACAATAAGGAATACAAAAACTAATAATTGTATGAACGAAAACTTTGATTTCAATTTAACTAAAATTTATTTATCTGAACTAATCAAAACTCTTTTTTCTTCTTTTTATTTTGTTTTATCAAAAGCTACCAGGCGGCCGTCCGCCTAAGGCGGACTTTTTCTGAACTTTCCCAAAGGGATGCCTTAGACATAAACCTTAAATCTTAAAACCCCCTATATTCGCAGCAAACTTAATTATTGTTTTTGGTTTAACCAATACCTGATGGCAGAAGAGCAAAATACGGGAACAAAAAGCAGCGGCAAACGAAAGAAAATTTACCGTAAGCTGCGCAGCAAATACCGTCTTGTTATTATGAATGACCAAACGCTTGAGGAACGAACTTCCCTGCGGCTGTCTCCTTTAAATGTTTTTGTTTTCTTCGGAACGGTTATCATCAGCCTTGTCACATTTATCATTTATATTATTGCATTTACTCCTTTACGCGAATACATTCCGGGCTACACCGATGTAAATATGCGCAGAAAGCTGGTAGCTCTTACCCTGAAAACAGACTCTCTCCAGCAAAGGCTGAAAGCCAGTGATTTTTATTTTCAAAATCTTCGCGACATTATTAACGGCAAAGCTGGTAATGCCAACCCATTACAGCCGGATACATCACAGGCAAGATATGACACCATTCAGCACCTCAATAAATCAAGAGAAGATTCCCTGTTAAGGACTGAAATAGAATCGCAGGATCAGTACAACCTTGCCGTTTCATCAGGAGCGGCTTCACCCATCAGCTCATTTTATTTTTTTACCCCGCTTAAAGGAACTATCACTGCCGATTATGAACCTAAGAAAAAACATTTTGGTGTTGACATTGTTTCCAAGCCTAATGAAGCTATCAAATCAACATTGGACGGAACGGTAATTATTTCTGACTGGACTTCGGAAACAGGTTATGTGATTGGCGTGCAGCATTCGAATAACCTTTTTTCATTTTATAAGCATAATTCCGCTTTGCTGAAACGTGCAGGCGATTATGTAAAAGCAGGAGAAGTGATTGCCATTATCGGAAATTCGGGTGAGTACACCACGGGACCGCATTTGCATTTTGAATTATGGTATAATGGAACCGCGGTGAATCCTGTGGACTATATTTTATTTTAAAAAATTGGATTTCACACCATAAACTAAGGCATATCTCAGGAGTTGCTGAATTCGCTGAGCAGATTAAATACATCCTCAAGGCTTTCCAGGTTAAGTTTTGCATACGAAGGCACGACTCCTACTTTAACCGAATATGCGCCATCGGGCATGACGCGGAAAAGGTCTTCGTCAGTTACATCATCACCAATAGATAAAACAAAATCGGGTTTTGTTCTGAGCTGCTCCAGCCAGTGCAGTGCCGCCACACCTTTGTCAATTCCTGAATTGCGGACTTCAAGCACATATTTCCCATTGAGTATCTGCACATCCATGTTGGAAATATAGTTTTCAAGATGATGGACTAATTCCTGCATGCGCTTTTCAGCTATAGCAGGTTCGGATTTGCGGTAATGGAAAGCCACGGAATAATCTTTTTCTTCAGTGAAAGAACCGGGAAGCTTTTCTTCGTGGCGGTGAAGAATAGGTAATATTTTTTTCTTCCAGTTTTTGCGGATCGGTTTCAACAGGTGCCAGTTTTTATTCCTTTCTTTAATAAACAAGCCGTGCTCTGCAGCGAGATCAATGGGCAGATGCCCGAACCATTTTTGAAGGATTTGGCGACTGCGCCCGCTGATGATTATAATGCGCGTGTTTTTAAGAGAAATAATTTTTTTCAGGACTCTTAAAATCCGTTCGCCCGGAATGGTTGCTTCGGGGTTTTCATGATGCTTCACTAACGTTCCGTCATAATCAAGAAACAGCAACCGTGAGTGTGCTTTTTTGAAATGCGCAACTATTTTTTTCCGGCTGGTATCATTCAGAGTAATTGCCCGCAGCCTTTGCTGCTTTGCTTTTACTTTATTAAGTGTTGCAAGAAAATCATCTGCCCATTTAAAGACATCATAGTTGCGCAAACGCTTTTGCATTAGTGCGATCCGCTCACGTTGCACCTTCTCGTCCATTTCGAGCGATTGCAGCAATGCGTTGCTGATTTCTCCTATGTTATTAGGATTAATGATAATTGATTCGGCAAGCTCATCCACAGCACCCGCCATTTCACTAAGTATAAGCACCCCTTTTTTATTGGTGCGCGAAGCAATAAATTCTTTTGCTATCAGGTTCATTCCGTCACGCAATGGTGTGACAAGCGCCACATCGCTTAAATTATACAGAGCAATCAATTCAGAAAATGAAAGCGAACGGTATTGATAAACGATGGGCATCCATTCCACATTTCCGAACTTGCCGTTTATGCTGCCGACCAATTCATCAATCTGGCTTTTGATAGATTGATAGCTTTCCACACCAATCCTGCTCGGTATGATCACCATCATCATCGTTACTTTCTGCTTCCATTGCGGATTGTTTTGAAGAAAATATTCATATCCTTTCAAACGGTTTAAAATACCTTTTGAATAATCCTGCCTGTCAATAGAAAGAACCAGTTTAACCTTAGAAAAATTCTTTTTCAATTTTCTTTTCTCATTTTCTACGTCTTTGGCCTTAGCTGCAGAGTGGAATTTTTCAAAATCAATTCCCATCGGAAACGTGTCGGCTCTCAGGAGATGATTACCATACGACACTTCACCCATGTGATTATTTATTCCCAAGATGCGCAGCGTACTTCGTAAAAAATATGTGTTGTAATCGCTGGTATGGAAACCTACCAGGTCAGCGCCATATAAACCCTCCAGAATTTTTTTTCGCCAGGTGCTCGGTAAAAGCCGGAATATTTCATACGAAGGAAACGGGATATGCAGGAAAAAACCAATGGCTGCCGAAGGAATTTTTTCCCTCACCATGGCAGGCAATAGCATTAAATGGTAATCATGAATCCAGATGATGTCACCGGGTTTTGCAATTTCAAGCACCGCATCACAAAAAATTTTATTTACTGAAATGTATTGCTCCCAGTATTCTTTTTCATAAACAGCATAAGCCGGAAAATAATGAAACAGTGGCCAGATGGTTTTATTGCAAAATCCTTCATAAAATTTTTCCATCACTTCTTCCGAAAGAAAAACGCAATGTGTCCCGAATTTTTTTAAAATTTCTTTTTTTACTTTCCTCTCATTTTCCACAGACGCACCGGGCCAGCCGATCCACGTTATTTCCAAATCTGAATTTTTATCCTTCTTCAATTTATCAACGTACGTACGTAAGCCTGAAGCAAGCCCCCCGGAACTTTCCTCATACCGGTAACCGTTACTTTCTTTGATAATGTTTACAGGGGCACGATTCGAAACAATTATAAGACGCATAAAAATTAGTTATTTCCCAGCTTGTTCAGCAGGCGTATAAAAATTGCATTCGTCCATGCAAAACCGGGTTGAGTAGGATATCTTTCTGATTTCCCTATGCCGCATTTCACCACATTATATTTTTCCCAAAGCTTTCCTGTTTTATCGAAAACTTTTTTATTGAGGTCAAGAAATTTTTTTGCAATCCGCTGCGCATCCTTCTTAAAACCATAATTCATTAATCCTTTTATCACAATCCATTGCTGATGGGGCCAGCCGTTAGGATAATCATGCTGCCTGTATTCATCTGAAAGCCCGGTAGACTGTGTATTGGCAAGCCCGCCTGCGTACTCAAATTTTTCCAGGTTATCGGCTATTTTTTTTGCCTGGGTATGCGTGGCAAGCTTTGCCCACAAAGGATAAAATCCGGCAATGGAATAAAACCCGCTTTGCTTTTTGTGCCTGTAATCATAATCAAAATAAAACCCTTTTTTAAAATTCCACATCAGCTTATTCATGGTTCTTCGCCTTTTTTCAGACTCAAGAAGGAAACGGTTGTACATTTTAGTGTTGCGTGTACTCTTATAAAATTCTGCAAGATCAGTTTCATATTTATAAAGGGCGCAGTTCAAATCAACAGGCAAATAATCCAGGCAGTGATTGTGAAAGCGTGAGGTCATATCCCAGCCCGATTCATGCTCTGCCGCCAGGTGTGTGATGTAATGATCGCAGTAGCGCGATAAGCCATTGTATACGATGTGAATTTCAGTAAGCGATTTATTCATCCAATAATTTTTCAACTCATGTTCCGCAGCTTTCATTACGGTTTTCATCCAGCGCAAATCATTGGTATTGCCGAAAACTTCGCGGGCCATGGAGGTAAGAAAAGGCGCCTGTGAGCTTCCGATGTTATAAAAGCGGTTGCGCATGGGAATAATGTTAAAGCGTTTCTGCATATAAAGAAAATTATTAATTATTCCTTTCGCAAGTTCAGTTCGCCCGCAAACCACTAAGCCGAGAATAATAAAATAACTGTCCCAGTAAAACTGGTCGTTTTTATAAATCTGGTGATTGGGAGATACGAACTTATTGGGCAATCCAAGATGGGTAAACTCATCATGAGGATAGTAGCAGGTTATTGCCTTCCAATATTTTTCAATATAACGTAAACAGTTTTTGTAATCTTTATTTTTTATTTCGTAATCCTGCGCCATTTTCAAAAAAAGTATTTCAGTCAAAGTTACACACAATAAAAAACATCAGTAAAAATGATGCCTTGTGATTTTTTTAAATGTCCGGATCATTCCTATAACAAGCAAAAAAATATTAAATTCATGAATTCATCATGGGAAATTTTTTCTCAAAAAAAGCAAATAGCTGCCCTGAAAATTTAATCAGCGATACTTTTATTGCTCATTTACCGGGTTTCTCAAACACAGGAGAAATAAACATCCATAAAACACATAACATTTTTACAAAATGAGCGTTTATTAAAAACTTCAGGTCATCACTGCCTTCATATCAAACAAAAAAACAGGTAAGGAAAACATTTTTACAAATAAAATTAATCCAATAGCTTTCCTGTAAAATAAAGTTGATATTCGCATACTGAAGAAATCCCTCATAAAAAATATGTATAAAACATCACGGACGATTTATTCGTTTTTAATCATCAGCATATGCATTGCTTTGTTCAGTTCCGCTTCAGCGCAAAGAAGAACAAAGCCCGGCTGGGGATATGGCGCAGCCATCATTTATAATTTTGCCACCGAAGGCTTTGGGGCTGATGTGCGCGTAAAGATTCCTATTCGCAACCGTTTGTCTGCCGTTCCTGAAATATCCTATTTTCCCGGCTTTAACCGGTATCATGAATTTTATGCAGGGCTGGCGCTGCATTATGAAATATTCACAATTAAAAGTTATAATTTGTATCTTGCAGCGGGCGGTTATTATAATAATTGGATGAATGCCGATGAATTTATTCCCGGGGCAAGAAAACAAAATAATTTTGTGTTCGAAGCCGGTGGCGGGCTGGTTCGTAACCGCGGTTGCTTCCGTCCGTTTATAGAAGACCGTTATGATTTTAAATGGAAAGAAAACAATTTGAGAATCGGCATTTACTGGTACCCGGGCTATTGCAGAGGCGGCAAAAAAGAAAAGTGTCCTCCAAACCCCACTTAGAAGTAAGTAATCAGTAATCAGTTAACAATTTAGCAATATAACAATTTAACAATATTTCTGAAATGAAAACAAAAAAATATTTGCAAATCGCATTTAGTAGTTTAATACTGTTTGTTCTCGCTCTAAGCGCATGTAAAAAAGACCGGGTAGTGCAGGATGACTACCAGAGTATGGATTCATTTTACAACCAGTATAAAGAAGAAGAGCAGGAATATGTTATTGATTCATCCGGCAGTTGCCCGCTTGTTTGCAAAAAGGGAACCAAGCTTTGCGCAAGCGCAGATCTGCTCCAGTTTTCTGGCGGAACAGGGGTCACCTATCCGTTTACACTTAAAGTAGTGGAGCTTTATTCAATTAAAGAAATGCTCCTCTGGCGTGCCCCTGCAACAGCAGGTGGAGGTATTCTTGAAACAAGCGCTGAAATTCGTGTGCGTCCTTTTAAAAATGGTACAGAGGTGGAATTAAAACCAAATAAAACCTATTACATGGAAATGGATACTATGCCGAACCTGCAAAGCAGTATGCAGATGTTTTACGGTCACGATTCCAATGGCATAATTGACTGGTCAAACAGCGGTTCATCAGTTTCTGTGAATTCCTATTTTTATATTCTGAATGTTGGGGAGACAGGATGGGTAAGCAGTGCACGCCCGCATACTTCCACAGCACAAAACACAACTATTACTATTACGGCAGCCGGAACTAACACGCAGAACATTGAAATATATTTAACTTTTGCAAACTTTAAAGGACTGATGAAAATAACTAACCTGGTATCAGGATCCGTTCCTATCGGGGAACAAGTTAAACTGTTCGCGATGGCAAAAAATCAGAATAATGATTATGTCTTAGATCAGCAGACTTTTACCGTAACAGGCAACCAGCAAATAACACTTAACATGCAGGTGGTAAGTGAAGCCAGCCTGCTGGCTGCATTAGATGCGTTATAAAATTTATATTATCAGTTTCAAAAACAAAAAAAAGTCCGCACAAAGGCGGACTTTTTTTCTTTCCATCAGTTGGTCCGCCCCAGGCGGATTCCATTATTCTTTCAGCAGCTTAGACATATAGCTGCCTTCATTAGTTACTAACTGCAATACATACCATCCTTTTGAATTTCTGCTCATATCAGCTTTAATACGATTACTTCCTTCTGACAATTGTACCTGTGATTCATGCACTATCCTGCCTGTTGCATCAATAATGTTAAGCATGGCAACAGATGATGTTTCAGAAAATAATTCAATAGTTACCTCATCCACTGCAAGCGGGTTGGGATAGACATTAAAACCAGGCAAATCAATCAATGATTCATCAGAAGCAGACCGCAGATTAGACCCTCCTGCAACTGTTGTTGCCCAGCAAAGAACGGATTGCTTGCAAGCAACCATTTGTGCACTAAGTGTGTCAGCAATGTATGCAGTTAATAATGTTGGTTGTAGTGCGGTGTGAGAAAGTGTAACAGCAACTGAATGCGTAGAATCATAAATTTCATTGCATCCGCTGACAAGATTGAAATAAGATTTCACTAACCAGCTTCTGTCTTTTGCCGAAGTTCCGGCAGTACCCGTGTAACCGGATTTTCCAAATGAAGCTAACCCTGCACCTGAAGCGCCTGAAGTATTTAGCTGGTCAATAGCATTCAGCCTGTCGTTTGAAGTGCTTCCATACAGTCGTGCAGCGGTTGGAACCCCGTTGCCATTCGTTTTAAAAATTATACCGTCTGTAGTTCCGAAAGCATATTGTGTTTCACCGCAAACAAAGTAAGTGACAGCCGTTCCGTTTATGCGCTGAGTTGCGTCAAGGCCCTTTTGTTTTTGTATCGGGTAATTAGGTGTGGGGCCATTGGTGTACATTATATTGGCAAAAACCTGGTTAGGAACATTGCCTGCCGTGTTTACCCGGAAAAGAAGTACACGGTCATTCAACGGGGCCGGCAACCCGACTGTTCCTGCGATGATATACTCATTTGCAAGTTCTGTTGGCTTAATGGAATTAAAATCAATTCCTGTTCCGTTAGGATAAACATACAGGTGCAGCCAGAGAAATACACCTGCACGGGTCATTTTCATGATAAAGGATTGGCGGCATCCCCCGGTTGCAGAGCTGTCTATTGTTCCCACCACACATACATTTCCCGTAGCGGGATCATCTATTACATAATTGGCACGGGTATTTGTCTGCCCTGCTGTGCACGGGATGGAAAAATATTTTACCCAGTTAATGACGCTTCCTGTTGCATCATGTTTCATGACAAAAGCCCGGCTAACTCCCTGCAATATTGAATAACCGCAGGTATAAAAATTCTGTGTGTTGTATGTTGAATTTTTAACACACAATGCTTCATCATACCCTCCCCCGATATCCACATGCCGTGGTGTCGTGGGAACTCCGTTTACGGTTGTTTTCATAATCATAACATCGCTGAGCCCCGGTATCTGGGCCACCGTGCCTCCGTAAACTGCGCCCGCCATAACAAATTTGTTTGTCGCATCGTCAATACCATTGCTTCGTGTAGCTACAAGCGTATTGTTTTTATACATGTTGTATCTCCGGTTATTAAGTATGGTTCCGTTGTTAGCGGCTCTCACGAAGCGTGCATGTGTGGTAACATTTGCTGGATAAACATTAACTGTTCCCGTACCTGCATATACTGGAAGTCCATTGTACATGTTAATGGTGGAGATGATGCCTTTGTTGAATGTTTCAGTTGTTGTTGTATCAAAGTAATAGGTTCGCTGACCGTATTGAGCAGGGGCTGTGATGCTTGCAAATATGCAAGCCAGGATTAGAGTAAGTTTTTTCATGTGATTTTCTTTTAAGTTATTAATATGATTTTAGCCTCATAAAACCATTATGAATCCGGGAATAAAATAAAAAGCTAATGGGTTATTTATGGTAAAAATAATAAAAAATTAC
>DATEMK010000101.1:0-5038 GCA_035275625.1 Bacteroidia bacterium | reverse complement strand
AATGAATCTTGAGTCGAAGCACGTTGAATGTTCATTGGAATATCAATGAGAACAGGTCCGGGCCTTCCATTCGTTGCAGTAAAATAAGCTTCTTCTAAAATTTCAGGTAACGTTGAAGCATCGTGAATTTGATAACATGCTTTTGTAATTGGAATTGCCATAGAAACAACGTCCGTTTCCTGGAAACCTAATTGCCGGATGGGTTTATCGCCTTTTAATTCATGCTGGTTTACCTGCCCGGTTATAAAAATTGCAGGGACAGAATCGAAATAACAACTGCCAATTCCGGTAAGTAAATTTGTTGCCCCCGGACCGCTCGTAGCTAAAGCTACTCCGGGAATATTGCTAACACGTGCATATCCATCAGCAGCAAAGGCAGCACCTTGTTCATGGTGCATGGTGACAATTGAGATTGTTTTTAAAGCATGAATGGAATCAAGCAAATGTGTAATCATTCCACCAGACAATTCAAAAACATGGGTGATGTTTTTGCTTTGGAGAAACTTTGCAACGTAGTCAGATACTTTCATTCTTCAGACTGTAATTTATTGTTTGTTTCAAACCTTCTTCCAAAGTAAATTTTGGGCTCCAGCCTGTTTCCTTTCTTAACTTATCTGAACTGCCTGAAAGAAACATATTTTGATTTTTCGAATAAGGAAGAGTCCCAAACTGAATTTTTTTATTGTTTCCCAATAAAGATTGAATTAATTCAGCTACCTTTCTTAAAGATTCTGTTTTCCCGCTGCAAATATTAAATATTCCTTCACATGAATTTAATATCTGAAAATAAATTGCTTCTGCTGCATCGTCCACATATATGTAATCCCATTCTTGTTCACAATTGGTAAGTTCTGGTTGCTGATTTTTAATGAGGGAATTAATTATATAAGGAATAAAATATTTTTCATTGTCGCCACGTCCGTATAAAGAAAATATTCTGTTCCACACTCCTTTCATATTTAAACGACTGCAAAGTTCAAGCGCTAAAATTCCGGAAATAAGTTTTGCTTTTCCATATAGTGAATTTGGATTTGCCGGATCAGATTCAACAATCATTTTGTTCTTGTTCCCATATTCCGCTTGTGAACCGGTTCCTATCCATTGTTTGCAACCAATTGCGTGAGCCAATAACACACTTTCAATGGATAGAGGAATATTATAATTTAATTGGTACGATTCATTGCGTGTTGAACCAACCGTGCCGTTCCATGCACAATGTATAAATACATCAGGATGGAATTTATTTAATTGTTTTATTACCGAATCGTCATTTAATTTATTCGAATAAGTAATAAAATCCGGGCTGCTAAAATTTTCAGCATGGGATTCTTCTCTGACTAAACAAATAATTTTGCATTTTTTATCAAACAATATTCTTAGTAATGCTTTCCCCAAAAAACCGGAGCTTCCTGTAATAGCGATGGTCATTAAAAAAGTATTTCTTTGAATGTCTTGACTACATAATCAATCATTTCATCATTGATCATCGGTGTAACCCCAATCCAGAAGGTATTTAACAAAACAGTATTTGTATTTTTTAAATCACCGGCAACACGATAATTATGATTTTTAAAATAAGGCTGCTTGCGTATATCACCTGCAAATAAAAGACGAGTTGCAATTTTTGCTTCTGTAAGTTTTGCTATTAACTCATTTCGGGTAATACCTGCATTTTCTTTTACCGTAATTAGAAAACCAAACCACGAAGGATCGGAGTGTGGAGTTGCCCCTGGTAAAATTATTTTATGGCTTAAATCAACAAGACCCTTTTTTAGTCTTTCAAAATTATGTTTGCGGGTTGCAATAAACTGTGGTAATTTTTTTAACTGCGCAAGTCCAAGAGCTGCCTGCATATCGGTAATTTTTAAATTGTAACCGAGCCTTGAATAAATGTATTTATGGTCATACCCGAAAGGCAAATCTCCCTGCTGCCATTCAAAGCGTTTTCCGCATGTATTGTCGCATCCTGATGCACACCAGCAATCGCGTCCCCAGTCACGAAATGATTCCATGATTTTTACCAGCTTGCTTTTGTTTGTAAAAACCGCTCCGCCTTCTCCCATCGTGATATGATGTGCGGGATAAAAACTTAATGTTCCGATATCTCCGTATGTGCCCACGTGCTTCCCGTTAAACGTTGCTCCAAGTGCGTCACAGCAATCTTCAATCAGCCACAGTTTATGTTTCTTGCAAATTTCAGCGACAGCCTCCACATTAAAAGGGTTTCCTAAAGTATGGGCAATGATGATTGCTTTGGTTTTTGGCGTTATTGCTTTTTCAATTTTTGAAATATCAATATTGTATGTCGGAATTTCTATATCAACAAATACAGGAACAACCCCATATAATAATGCAGGATTCAGGGTGGTTGGAAAAGAAACAGCAACTGTTATTATTTCATCACCGGGTTTTATGGCTCGTTCTCCAAGTTCTTCAGCAGTCAATGTTGCAAAAGCCAGGAGGTTTGCGGATGAACCTGAATTTACAGTAACAACGCGCCTGACATTAATAAATTTTGCAAGTTCCTTTTCAAAAGCTTCATTGAATCTTCCTGTGGTGAACCAGCCATCCAGAGAGGCATCAACTAAAAGAGTCAACTCGTTATGATCAAAAACTTTTCCGCTTACAGGAACCGTGGTTTCACCGGGAATAAATTTTTTATCAGCAAATGCCTCTTCGTAATACTCTTTAACTAAATCAAAAATTTCCTGCTTGATTACAGTTTTATCTTTATTAACTTTAATTTCCGCCATCAATTATTTCAGATTCAAATTCAAACTTCTTTATATTCTTCAATATCCCTGGCACACAAATAAAATTTATCACTTTTTTTCTTCAGGCTTTCCTTATACCAATCCATGGTTTTCTCAACAGCTTTCCCGGCATTCCATTTCGGATTCCAATCCAATTCGTTTTTTGCTTTTTCAATATTTAATTTCAAAAGTCCCGCTTCGTGAGGCGAATTCTTCAAATTCACAGATTTATATTTTCCCTTTCCCCAGCTTTTTATAATAAGCTTTGTCAATTCTTCAACCGTAAGGGTGTCCTTTAATTCAGGTCCAAAGTTAAATGAATCAGCGTACTTTCCGGGTTCAGCATACATTCTTTCTGCAAGGGCCAGGTAGCCATTCAATGGTTCAAGAACGTGCTGCCAGGGACGAACAGACTTTGGATTTCGAATATTTATCAATTCAGATTTGGATAAAGACCGGTAAATGTCAGGAACAATCCTGTCATTTGCATAATCACCTCCGCCAATTACATTGCCTGCACGCGCTGTTGCTATTGATTTTTTATGCTGCGTAAAATTACCGGGATGAAAAAATGACAAACGAAAAGATTCAGCAATTATTTCTGCCGCTGCTTTGCTGGCGCTGTAAGGATCATAGCCGCCAAGCTTATCTGATTCTTTGTACGCATAATCGGTTTCCGTATTTTCATAAACCTTATCAGTTGTCACAATTACAACGATACATTTTTTTTTCAATTGCCGTACAGTTTCAAGAAGATTTGCAGTTCCGATAGCATTTACTTCAAAAGTTTCAACAGGAATTTTATACGATTCCCGGACAAGCGGCTGCGCTGCAAAATGGAAAATAAAATCAGGCTGGAATGAAAGAATTTCTTTTCCCAATTTTTTTTTGTCACGAATATCTGCAATTACTGATTCATGGTGCTTCAAACTCGTTTGAATTTGATTGTACAATGAAATTCGTTCAGGCTCCAGGGCATACCCTTTTACTTTTGCGCCAAGCATATCCAGCCAAACACTCATCCATGATCCTTTGAACCCGGTATGACCGGTGAGGAAAACTTTTTTGGTTTGATAAATTTTATTGAAACTCATTTTAGAAAATTAATTCATCAGGGATAAATAAATGCCTTTGAGTTTTTTGTTTTCAGCATGGTTTAATTTTCCGAGTTTGGAAATCACTTTGTTTTTTCGGAGAGTAACAATTCCATCAACTTTCACAACTGAAACAGCACGCAATCCATTCGTTGGTGACGGATTGATTATAAATTCGGCTTTCGATAACTTTGAAGAAATCACAGAGGAGATTGCGCAAACAGTTATATCCCTGTATTTATCCTTTGTTAAAAACAGAATTATTGCAGGTCTTACTTTTACATTCGATATTTCTGAAAAAGGAAAAGGAATGAGAACAATTTCTCCGGAATTCATTTCCTGTTTTTCTTAACTTTATCCTGATAAATATTTTCTTTAGGGTCTTCCCAAAATTCAAACCCGGAAGTTTGTTCTGAATATTTACGTAAATTTTTTATCTCCTCCTTTTCACTTACTTCTTCAATAAAAGTAACAATTACTTTAAATGATTTTTTGGTATTTACATTTTCAAGTAATTGAACCCTTTCCCCATCATAAATTCCTTTAACTGCTAACATTTTTTTCTTTTATTCAAAGTTAAAAAAAATAATAATCTTACCAAACCTTCCATTCAGCTTTATTCTCACGCCACAAAGAGTTTAAATACTCAAAATCACGGTAAGTATCCATGCATTGCCAGAAACCGCTGTGATTGTAAACCATCAGTTGATTATCTTTTGCAAGATTTTCCAATGGCGTGCGCTCAAAAATGCAATTCTCATCAAGACTTAAATAATTAAAAAATTCTTTGTTGAAGACAAAATACCCTCCGTTGATGTGCCCTCCCTGGTGTATTTGCGGTTTTTCTGTAAAAGATTTTACCGTCTTACCGTCTGAGATTAATTCTCCAAAACGCGAAGGGGGCAATACACCTGTAACGGTCCCGGTTTTTCCGTGTGATTTATGAAATTTGATAAGTTCATCAATGTTCACATTGCAAACTCCGTCTCCATAGGTGAGCATGAACAAATCATCGTCAATATATTTTTCAATTTGTTTTATGCGTGATCCTGTCATGGAGGAAGCGCCTGTTTCAGAGAAAGTAATTTCCCATCCTGATTCATCGTGCCGGTTGTGCACTTTAATATCACCTGAGCCAAGCGTCAGTGTAAAATCATTGCTCCGGATCTCGTAGTTATAAAAATAATTTTT
>DATEMK010000100.1:0-6711 GCA_035275625.1 Bacteroidia bacterium | reverse complement strand
AAAAGCAAGACGATATTGGAAAATGTGGCAATTGAAATAACTGACCTGGACAACATAGTGAAAGATATGAACACTACCATATCTGTCCGTGATGAAAAAAAGAAGAAAGAATATATCACCTTTGAAACGGAACTGAACCTGATTAAGAGAGTGCTGGAAAGTGAGATTATACAAAGTAAAGCTTTTATCACTTCCGATTTTCAAAACCCGGAAGGTATGGTTACCGTGAAAAGCTATCTCTACAGCATTATGTACAATTTACTCTCCAATGCAATTAAGTACCGGTCCCCTGAAGTGCCTTTAATTATTCATTTACAGACCCGGCAGGATAAGGATTTTATTTGTCTTTCCGTAAAAGACAACGGGATGGGTATTGACATGGAAAAGAACGGGGATAAAATATTCGGATTATACAACAGGTTTCATGGAAAAAAAATAGAGGGAAAAGGAATAGGCCTTAATTTAGTAAAGGCGCAGGCAGAATCGTTGGGAGGAGAAGTGAAAGTAGAAAGCACCTTGAATTACGGAAGTACTTTTAAAATATTTTTACCGGCAAATCATAACCAGGATGCGACCCATTAGTAATGCTCTGGTAGCTGATGATTTTTCTGAATAAACCGCTTGACAGGGAAAAGTTAGAGGAAATATAAATTTCACCACTGGTCATCTTATAAAAAACATTTTTCTAAACTTTAACAACAAATTTTGCAACCCGGGATACTATAAAAAGAAAAAGGCTGTCTCTTGCGAGGCAGCCTTGAACTACTATCTTTATTAAATATTATTTACTGACGATCAGCTTCTGCTGATATGTTTTTACTGATGTGTTGATGTTTATAATATATATTCCGTTTGAAAGATCAGAAGTATTGATATTAAACTTCATTTCTTCCTGTGCATGAACGGTTTCATTATAAGCCTGCGCCATTTTCTTACCAACCATGTTGTATATATCCACTGAAACCTGGTCATCATTTGATGAAACAATTCTTACAATTGCATTATCTGAAGCGGGGTTAGGACTAACAGAATAACTAAACAAATCAGAACCGGTTTGCATTGCAACTTTGGATTGCGCAGGGCAATTCAGGTAACCATTATTTACAGTTCCGTTATCATAGTTTTGATTTACACTTGTAAGCGCCAGGTTTAACTGTGAAATTGTATAAGGTGTAGCGCATCCTCCCAGCTTTTTATTTGCTGCAGCAAGTAATTGACTAACGGTCATTCCGTTAAAAACACCACCATTTATTATGTAGTTGCCGAGAAAGTTGTTATCAGGATCAAAATTCGGGTCATAGCTGTCAAATCCTAAAGTAAGTGTAAGAGCCATTGCCTGGCCTGCCAGCGTATTGGCGATACTTGCTCCTGGATTAACTGAAGTTCCTGACGCTAATACAGCAGGAGTACCACTGCTTGGTAAAAAATTAGTTACTGCAAGCGGAGTAGTAAGCTTCAGCTTATTGGTGCAGCCTATTACAGCGCCTTGCGGAAAAGCGCCAGCGAATTTAGCATACAAATAAGATGCAGGATTGCTTCCATTTGGCGGAGCGCCCCAGCCTCCCATTGTTTGTGTGCGGCCGTTGCAAGCTGGCGGTAATATCTCGCAGCTTGTATAATCCGAGCAACCGTTAGCATCCGTAACAATTACAAAATAAGAACCTGCCGGTAAATTTGTAATCGAGCTTGTAAATTGATGAGGGTTTGTAAACCAGTCATAGCTATAGGGCTCAACACCACCCGAAACATCAGTGGTTATTGTTCCCGGAGCATTAGGGACTACGGAAGTGCAATTTACTTTGACTTCATAGGCTACAGTTATGTCGTTGGTCAGATCAAATGAACAATTCGGACCTCCCTGCCATACTGTGACGGATATCGGGCCTTCACATAAGCCGGTGATTGATTGCGTGGTTTCACCATTCGACCAGAAGTAAGTAAGAGGAACCGTTTGATCCAAATCAACTACAGTAGCAGTTCCGCTGCAATCTCCTTTACAGTTAGTCGGGGTTACATCCAATCGCACTTTTATCTGGCATTGTGCATTTGCGCTTGTCTGAATGGCAAGCATTCCTGCCATTACCATAAGTTTTACTAAGTTTTGTTTATTTTTTTTCATATTTTTATTTTTTTGCACAAATAACATATCCTTTTCAGGCTTTAACATCCTTTTTTTGGCGAATGGGGTAAAAAACAAAGGCGAAAGAAGTGTAAAACCGGTTAAAGTGTGTTCCGCTACTTACGAACTGCTGGTATCAGCGAATTACGAATACTAACCCTAAACTTATTATGTACCTTTATATGAAGGCTATTATTATGTATGCGTAAGAAACACTTTCAATTGCAGTATTTGCTCTGATTCGGTTTATTTTAATGTGACCGGAATTTCAGAGTCAGCACCTTATCATAATTTAAAACTTTTCCCAAATCCCTTCACTTCCGGGATTTTTTTAAGAGGTACCACCCGGAAAAGCGAAGCTGTCCTTTATGATGTAACGGGAAAAGAAATTCTGAGACAAAAATGTTTGGATGGAGAAACAAAAATCAAAACTGAAAAGTTAGCAACGGGATTTTATTTTTTAAGTGTCAACGGAAAAAATTTTAAGGTTGTGAAAATGTAAATACTCCACTGTGTTCTTTGCCTTTCTCAAGATTCAGAAACTTCGATCACGAAAATAAAGTTTTAAAGCAACTATTCACCGGAGCTAACTGCTTTTTTCATCACTCGTATTTTTCAGCTCAATTAATGTTGACTGCGATGCAGCACAAAGTTTTTCAATTCCATTTTTTACAACGTATACATCGGACCGGCAAATGGTTAATGTCTTCCCGGATTTGAGAACAAAAGATTTTCCGATCAGCAATTCACCGTCAGCGGGTGACAGCAGGTTCAGCTTGAACTCAACTGTTAAAACAGAGGAGCTTTTATCCATGAGTGAAAAAGCCGCATAACCTGCTGCATTGTCGGCAATAGTTCCTACTATACCTGCATGAAAAAAAGAATGCTGCTGGGTTAACTTACTGTCATACGGTACATGTATTTCACAAAAACCGGGCTCCGTCTTATAAAGCTTTGCATGTATCAGCTTCATAAATTTTTGCCTGCGAAAACTGTCTTTAACCTTTTTTCTGAAGCCGGGATATTTGGGAATAAAATTCATTTCTGAAACTGCACCTATGCAATGAGTTTTTTACAATAATAGTAAAAATAAAAAGTCTTGCAAATTAAGATTTAAGAATAAGAAAATTTCAAAGACTGGTGTATTATTTTTTTGTGAACCGGAAAAGAAAAATTACTTCCGCATGAAATGAAACTGGCGGATTATCGAAAGAATACCCGCTTTAGAAAATAGTATTCAGAAAAGCTTCTCCGGTACAAACACGGATTGATTATTTTTTTAATGGCGCCCCGACAGGAATCGCACAGTCATGACCGGGTTCTCCGTGAGGAGGGTTCATGCCCGGTGCTGTGGTGGTTGGAGCGGCAGTTATAGGAGTATTACCGGGTGCACCGGCAGGGGTGAGGGAAGTCGCAGGTGAGATGGATGGCGTTACCGGGGTGCCGGGATCAGGAGCCACCGTTTTAGTTGGTGCAGAGTTAAGTGGTGCGCCTACAGCAATATCACAGCGATGATTGGGTTGTCCATGGGCAGGATTCATTCCGGCAGCAACTGGTGCGGCCTGGTTCGGGGGTGAAGAAAGTGGCACAGCAACAGGAGTCGTTGTCGTTCCACTGTTAATTGCTGGTGGCATCTCCGCAGGAGTTGATGAAACGGATGGCGCATTGTTTTGTTGCAATGAAGAATCAGGAACAATAGCTGCTTCTTTTTCTTTGCTGACAGAATCATTCGAACTATTGCAGGCAAAAAGAAAACAGGAACTGATGATTAATGTTATGAAAATTTTTTTCATTTGAGTTGTTTGTAAATGCAAAGATATGTTAATATAAAATAACAGGTTTGATTCGTATTACGATAGCAGAAGATTCGAAGATCCCTGAGGTACACAAAACAGAAAAACTGAAATGACTCCTTGAAAAGTTTTATTTCATAATACTGATTTTCTTTATCACTAAATCATTATTATTTCTGGCGATAAGACAATAAATCCCGTTAACAAGATTCTCCTCATTAACCACAATGGTTTCATCATCCGTTTCAAATTTCTTCACAACTTTTCCAATTTCATCGGTCAATTCAATCTGCATTGAAGAAATTGGTTTGCCTGAAAACCTGATAGTAAATTCTCCGCGGTTAGGATTCGGATAAACTGTAAAATCTAAATTAATTTCCCGGGTAATAATTTCTCCTTCTTTACATGGAACCGAAACAGTTACCAGCGCGGAAGTTTTCGAACAGCTATTGTTGTTTGTCACCTGCACCCTGTAATTGCCTCCTGCTGTTGCAGTATAATTTGATAAAGTTGCGCCTGGAATAAAGTTGCTGCCTTTTTTCCATTTGTAAGTCAATCCTGTTCCGGTATTTGCAGCAAGCACTACGCTGCCTCCGGCACAAAATGTCACAGGCCCCTGGGGAGTTATGGTTGAGGGTGGTAATGAATTCTTGGTGACAGTGATTCCGTTTGTTGTAGTTTTAGTACATCCTGTCAGAGTGTTTGTGACCTTCACTTTAAATGTGCCTGACCCGGTAACTGTCAGTGAAGAAGAAGTAGCACCGGAAATATCAACTCCCCCTGTTTTCCACTGGTAGGACCGGTTTGCAGCAACCGGGGCATTAAGTGTAACACTTCCTCCCGAACAGAATGTAGTGGGGCCGGATGGTGTAATAACGGCTGAAGGAAGAGGATTAACAGTAACAGGAACCGGTGAAGAAGTTACCGAACTGCAGGAATTGTCAACCTGCACCGTATAGTTTCCCGTGGCAGTTGCTGAGTATGCTGATTGCGTTGCACCTGGAATTGATATTCCGTTTTTCTTCCACTGGTATGTTAAGCCGATACCGGCATTTGCATTTAAAACAACGCTTCCACCGGAACAGAACGTGGTACCTCCGGATGCAGAGACAGAGACACCCGTTGAATAATAAGAAACAGAAAGCCGTGGCCATTTGGTTGAATCTGCATTATCGCCTGACGCAAAAAGCATGGCAGTGAAATATGTTTCGCTCGTAAGGCGCAGCCTTAAACCGTAATTGGTTGAAGGGGATGAAACCATGTCCTGCACTAAATGGCTGACATCAACTGAATAGTCCTGGTGCGGGTTAGTATCCTGCGGAAGCGTAACCTGGTTTGTAATGGTTACCTGCGGCTGGCTATTCCACGTTATGGTATTTTCACTCCATGGTGCAGTCACTTTTTGAAGCCAGCAGGCATTTGAAATTCCGGCATATCCATGGTAATGAGAACCTGAATTAATGACAGAATTAGGATCATTATATAATGTGAGTGTTGCATGATGCACAATGGAATTCACCGGAAGAGAACTTAAATCAAATTGAATAAAACCTCTTTGTGCTGCACCCGTGTATTGAGTCCATGCGTTAATATCAAGGCTCGGATAGTTGCCATAATTTGTATTAATCCCGGCACTGGTGGATGAAACTAACGCATCTTTTGCTGCCGCTCCGTTTGGCTGAATTATATAGTCTGACAAAATACCTGTTACCGTAACTGTAATTGTATTCGTTAAAGAAATGCAGTTGTTTGAAACATTTGTTATATATACATCATAACTGCCGGGAGTGCCTGCTGTATAGGTGGCTGCTGTTGCTCCGGCAATCTCCGAACCATCAACACGCCATTGATAAGCATAATTTGCCCCTGTTGGTGAAGCATTCAGGGCAACGTTTCCTCCAAAGCAAAACGTTGCAGGACCTCCGGCACTGATTGAAGCAGACGGCAGCGCACACGAAGGACAACCTTTTGACCATGCCGGGTCAGCGCTTTCCGAAGTATTTAAAGAGCCGCGGACACCGTTGTTCAGGTTTGTTGAATAATCAGTTATGACCTGCCCGCTTCCCTCGTGACAACGCCAGTAGCCAATTAAATTTGGAGTCACCGTCCCATTTAAAATGATATTCATATTGTTTTGAATTTCGCTTGCCGAACGCAGTACATTCCAGATACGCACCTCTTTGATTAACCCTTTGAAATAACTTGTCCCTCCCTGGTAGTTGTCTGATGATCCGATGGTAAGTGGAAGGCTTGAGTTGACATTTGAACTCACAGGTGAGCGGTAAATAAGAACTCCGTCCACGTAATAATATTTATTTGTGGAGGTATTGTCAAAAACAAAAGCCACATGATGACACATGCCATCCCGGAGTTCAGGTCCCAGTCCGTTATTTGTTGAATTACCGGAGTTGGCAGTCAGCCTTCCGTTACTGACAAGAAGCCGGAACCCGTTATTCATGCCATGAATCTCATTGCTTATTATAGGTTCTTCCGAAGGATCATTCTGCGAAGCCTCGTCCTTTATCCATGCTTCAATGGTATAGCCGCTGCTTCCTAAGTTATAAGCCGCACTGGAAGGAATGGTGATCTTATCATTTACACCATCAAAACGTAATGCAGCGGAACTTACCTGCGAGAATGAGTTTACCGAAATAAATATTGAAAATGTTGCAAAATAAATTTTTTTCATTGGTTAAACAGATTAATCATTTTACTAATGCAGGTACACTGAGATGTTCGCACCAAAAATAACAGTAAGCTTTTTACTGCACAATACTACTATAATACGATTTTTTGTAT
>DATEMK010000099.1:0-4991 GCA_035275625.1 Bacteroidia bacterium | reverse complement strand
AGATATTTTTTTGGTTGTGATGTTTTATGTTTTGCTGAATTTCATTTCGAATTTGTTTTCGTTTTGAATAGTGCCTGTAAAAATAAAAATGGGCTTTAATAACAGCCATGCAATCCTGCAGGCCTCCTTCGAAAAGAAATTTTATGCCTGCAATTCCGTCAAGGGTAAGCCGGATAATGAAAACATAGGCCAGGGAAGAGAAGGGGAGGTTTTTATGAATCATCATGAGGTTGTTGCGGAAGTTAAGATAGGTTTTACCGGGATTGTTTTTCGAAAGTGTTCCACCGCCTACATGGTACACTTCTGATTGCGGCACACAGTAAATTTTATAGCCTTTATTCTGCATTCGCCAGCAGAGATCAATTTCTTCCATGTGTGCAAAAAACGCTGAGTCAAAACCATTCATTTCATGAAACACTTTTGAACGGATGAACATGCAGGCTCCCGTTGCCCAGAAAATTTCTTTCACATCATTGTATTGCCCGTCATCTTTTTCGAGTGTGAGAAAAAGTCGTCCCCTGCAAAAAGGGTATCCGTATTTATCAATAAATCCGCCAGCTCCTCCGGCATGTTCAAAAAACTCTTTGTTATGCCATGATTTTATTTTGGGCTGGCAACAAACAATTTCAGGATTATTATCCATCATTTCTATGACGGGTTCAATCCAGCCTGCTGTCACTTCAACATCTGAATTTAAGAGAATATAATATTCAGCGTCTATTTCTTTGAGCGCTTTGTTATAGCCTCCGGCAAAACCGTAATTTTCTGAAAAGTTAATTATCCTGACGGATGGAAAGTTTTTTTTAAGAAACTCTTCTGAACCATCTGTGGAAGCATTGTCGGCAATTATTACACCGGCAATGTGCCGTGAATGCTCTATTACATTTTCCAAAAACTTTTTCAAAAGCTCTTTTCCGTTCCAGTTGAGAATAACGATGGCAGTCTTCAATTTGGTGATTGGTTAATCCGGTTGATTGGGTAATTGGGTTAAATAGCCGATTTAAATTGCATGCAGAATTTCCCGCAGATTACGCAGATTAATGCGGGTTTTGTTTGTAATGAAACTTTCTCCAAATAAAGCACAAAAAAACGAAGCGGAGATTATTGTCACGCAGGGCAGCAGAGAACGGATAGAAAAAACTAATGAAGCAGGGATTATTAAAATTAATGGCGTGTCTGGCTAATTAACCAATCAACCTGATTAACCGGCATCAGCGGGGGTTCTTGAAATTTTGGTTGGATTTGTTTCCCAGTCCATCCAGGTTCACATTTTTATCCATATCATGGGACTGGATATCGCGCTTGCGCAGCATTAGCTCCCATTGTCCTTCATAAGTTTCGCCCTGCGCATCGGAATGTAAAAGCGCGAAATCGTTGGTAACTAAATCCCTGTTATAAAAAACAAATTTCCTGTTCGACTGGCTTTCTAAGGCGTAATAATGCCATATTTCATAGGGATAGGTGCTCAATTCGCGGTATTCTTTTGACCTTACATCCGGAGGGCCGTATTGGAGGAAGACTCTTCCGCGATCGGTTTCGTATCCTTTTTTATTGTGTACCCCGAATTCTTCATTTACTATTTTAACCATCTTGTAATATTCGAGCCATGCCTGTTCGGGATTTTCAGGATTTCGTTTTGCCCAGAAATCATAAAAGAAATTTTGCATCATTTTTATATCTGCAATCTTTACCTGGTTGTCTTCAAAGTTAACTTCGTTGCTGCTGGAGATGGGGCGCAATGAACGTACAAAATCAATGAGCGAATCTTTGTTCGTGTACTGGCCTGCAAACGTGTTGGAAGCATCGGCTCCCCCCGCAGCGGTAAGTGCGGCATTGCTTCGCTGAAAGGATACTTCTTTAAAGGCAAGAATGTCGTTGGTTTTATTCCTGATTTCAATTACCAGGTTGTAATTTCCGGAAGGAAGTTCAGCAATGGGAAATTCGGACAGCAACACGTTCAGGTTTTTGGGTTCCTGTTTTTTAAAACCGCGAAATTTTTCGAGCGTGCGTTTGGTTTCATAAGACTGGATAAAATAATTTACAAGCACCGGGTGATCACCGCTTACTTTCTGAACATTATAAAATTCCGCATAAAATTTTAATGAATTATTATCCTGCGGGTAAAAATTATTTACGTAAGGAATAATTTCATAACCGTTTTTTGTAAGGATGGAAACAGTTTCTGATTTTTTGTAAGCGTCAACCAGCTCAATGTCCGATATGCAGACGATGTTTGGAAAGTATTCAATGTTTATTTCCTGGCTGCTTGAAAACCCTTTAGCATCTTTATTTTTATCAGCAATTGAAACGTCCATCAGGTATTTTCCATTGTTGAGCTGAAAGCGGTGCTGGTCAATAAAATTAAAAGCTACATTGACGGTGTCTTCCATTTCGGGACTGAGCAGGTTGTATTTATCAAAATGTTTTATTTCATTGTTGAGCTTAAAGGTAATGGTGACTTCTATTTTTCCCTGGTATTTTCCGCTGGGCAGCTTTGCATATTTAACACTGTTTCCGGCTACCGAAAGGTAAGTTTCAACATAAGGGCCATTTTCTGCATTATAAAATGTTTTATAAGAAAGAATGGCTTTGAGGCTTTTAGCCTCTGTATTTGCGCTGAATGCAATCAGCAGGAGGGCCATGAAGGAGATGCGCTTTTGCATGGTTTTGAAATTTTATGCTAAGTTACTCAATTTTGAAAAGAAAATGTCAGCGAAAAGTCACATTAAGATGTAAGAGGAGGAAAAGGGGTACGGGGATTTTTAGTTTTTAAGAAATGTAATTACCTGCCTGTTCCCGTTATATTCAAACAGGATACAGTAAGCTCCCGTTGCTAACGCCTCAATATTTATTTCGTTGGGAATGGAATTCATCCTGGCAACTGTTTCTCCTAAAACATTAATTATTTTAAACCCCGGTTTTATTTCAGAAATAAAATTCTTCTTTATATGTATTGAATTTGATGAGGGGTTGGGATAAATACTTAAAAAAGAATTATGAGTAATTGAAAAATCCGGTGTACCTGAAGCCGTGCTGACAATAATCGAAGTATCAAATTGAGCAATGGTGGCATCAAAGCCACTTAAAGGACATATACTGCCCTGGTGATATTCAATGCTGATCGTATAATTTCCACCCGGAAAAGGTCCTGTTTTAAAAGTATCAATGCTGTTGCAAAGGTTGGTGTCACCATATCCGCAGTAAGTCGGGATAATTTGTATTAGAGGATTTACAAAGTATGTATAGTAATGCACCAGGCCAAATGAACAATTTCCATAATAAGAAAAATTTGAAATTACAGTGATGGTATCGTTTGCTGTCGGGTTTGAAGGACTAATAGTTATTTGATTAACTCCCTGTGACAGGGTTGTTGTTGCAAGCACTGTTAATGCAATCAATGATAAGAATAAAGTTTTCATTTTATTTTGGCTTACTGATCAGAGTTTTTTCTGCACCGGTAAAATTACTGAAAGTATAAATAACTTTTCCTGCCTCAGGGCGGGCGAATCTGTCTTTGCAATTGCAGGCACTGCAGTTGTTATTTCCAGAGCCTTTCAGAAATTGTGAAAGCCAGTTCTTTTATAAATGTAAAAACTCAAAAATGATGAAACCACTTTAGCTCCATTTGCAAGTAAAAAGACAGGGAGATGTTCATTCCAGTTGATCTGAAAAGGCAATAGCATGAGAATGTCCATTATTATATAAATAAATGGAAGAGCGATGGTGTATGTTAAGAAGCGCCCGTTATTTTGCTTAATAAATCGCCTGACAAGAAGAAAAATAAATAATGAACCAAAAATTCCTGAAATCCAGGGTCCGGAAATTTCAGCGTGAGCCTGGTAAAACGCTCCGTCTTTACCAGGAACAATTAAATAAGAGTAAATAGTTACTTCAAGTATGGAGAGAAGTATCAGGGCAATATGAAGCAGGAATGCAACGCCAATTAGTTTCAGCCAGAATTTATTTTGTTTCATTGTATGGGTTAAGATTTTGTTTCTGCAAAATTTTTGAATTTGAATAATTCATTTGCCATTCGTTTCTTCATTTCTCCTTTCATTATTGGCATCAATAATTTCATGAAAAACTTTTTAGGAAACAGTTGCTCGGTTTGTATTATTTCCGTTCGCTGCCCGAAAGAAATAAAACGGATGTCGGTTTCGGCTTCAAATGTTGTATGCTTCATCGTAAAAGTATATTGCTGGTTGGGTTTGGAAATCAAAACCGTTTCGGTTACTTCCATTACTTTTCCTCTTTCCATGAACTTCAGCTTACTCAGACTCCCGGTTTCGCCAATCTTCCCACTGATATGTTCTGCTGAAACAAATCCTGTGAGCCAGTGTTGAAGATTGTTGGGATTCATAAAGAGTTCCCAAACTTTTTCAACGGGCTGGTTAATGGTGATGGTTACTTTAATCATGTTTGCCATTTCGGTTTTTAAAATTTGCCTGCAAATATGCGGCAGCGAAAAAGAATTGTCGCCTCAATTTAGAAGTTGATACCTGTTTTTTGAAAACAAACAGGTCTTAATAAACCGTATCAATTTAAAAAGAGAATGAAAAACAGGAAGTTATGCCTGTGACGGAAATGTCTCACCTGCCTGTGGTGAAAATTTTTCTTTGTACCCTGAAGGTGTGTGCCCGGTAAACTTTTTGAAAACACGGTTGAAAGTTGCTTTGCTGTTAAACCCGACTTCATAAGCAATGGCAAGAATTTTATAGTTGCGGGTGTCCTCAATTAATAATTTTTTGGCTTCCTCTACGCGGTATTTATTTATAAAGTCATAAAAGTTGACAAGAAATTCGTCATTGATCAATTGCGAAAGCTGGTGGGCAGGAACGGCAAGCGAATCGGCTAACTCAGAAATTTTCAAATCGCTTTTCAAGTATGGTTTATTTGAATCCATGTATTGAATCAACTTGTCTTTAAGTTCGGGAAACCTGTTTGAATTTCCCGGACCATTTACGGTTGTCTCTTTATTTAATTCCAGTGGC
>DATEMK010000098.1:0-5134 GCA_035275625.1 Bacteroidia bacterium | reverse complement strand
GAATTCCTTTCGTGATATTTTCAGCCTGGTGAATGTATTGTGCAAAATCATCTCCCCAGTCATGGCTGTCTTTTATATTAATAAAAAACAAATGCAGGCACGAAACAGCGATCAGCAAATACCACCCATTATGAACGCTTTTTTTAAGAAGCATTTGTTTTTTCAAACAAGATTAAAAATTTCGTCACTTCATTTTAAAAAGCAATGATAAAAAATAAATGCGTCATTAATTTACGAACAGAAAAATTGTCTTTTAAATTATTTCAAAAATCAGGCTCAAAAAAATTGTCATGCATTCACAGCCGATGTATCATAACTCTCAACAGATGGACAGGAGCAAATCAAATTTCGATCGCCATAAGCATTGTCAACACGTTTAACAGAAGGCCAGAATTTATTTTCTTTTACAAAGTCCAGTGGAAATGCCGCCTGTTGGCGGGTGTAAGGATAATTCCAGCTGTCTGAAATTAATTCCAAAGCAGTATGCGGTGCGTTAGTCAGGGTATTATTCCCTTTTTCGTTTTTGCCTTTTTCTATTTCTTCAATTTCCTTTCGGATAGAAATCATGGCTTCGCAAAAACGATCCAGTTCTTCTTTTGATTCGCTTTCTGTGGGTTCCACCATTAATGTTCCGGCTACCGGGAAAGCAACAGTGGGTGCATGAAAGCCATAATCCATTAATCGCTTTGCAATGTCAATGACTTCAATTTGCGCGGAAGTTTTAAAGCTTCTGCAATCGAGTATCATTTCGTGTGCAACAAATCCGTTGGTTCCTTTGTAAAGAATAGGATAATGATTTTCCAGTTTTTTACGAATATAATTTGCGTTGAGAATGGCAAGCTGGGTGGCAAGTTTCAAACCTGTTTTACCAAGCATTTTAATATATGCATACGAAATAAGCAATATGCTTGCACTTCCCCAAGGAGCAGCAGAAACAGCATGCACGCCTTTTTCACCTCCTGTTTTAATAACAGGATGTGACGGAAGATACGGAGCAAGATGAGCTGCAACCCCGATAGGTCCCATGCCGGGTCCGCCTCCCCCGTGAGGGATCGCAAATGTCTTGTGCAGGTTCAAATGACAAACATCCGCCCCGATCATGGCAGGATTTGTAAGGCCTACTTGTGCATTCATATTAGCGCCATCCATGTAAACCTGTCCGCCATTTTCGTGTATGGCAGCCGTTATTTCTTTGATGCCTTCTTCATAAACACCGTGTGTGGAAGGATACGTAACCATCAATGCAGCAAGAGTATCTTTATACTGTACCGCTTTTGATTTCAAATCATCAATATCAATATTGCCACCGGAATCGCATTTTACCACAACTATTTTCATTCCCGCAAGGACAGCGCTTGCGGGATTAGTACCATGTGCCGACTGCGGAATCAAAACAATATCGCGGTGATTCTGACGGATGTCTTTTAAATATTCATGGATCACCATCAGCCCTGCATATTCGCCCTGCGCACCTGAATTAGGCTGCAATGACACAGCAGAAAAACCTGTGATGGTGCATAAGTATTCTTCCAGTTCCCGGATAATTTGCGCGTATCCCTGCACCTGGTCAACAGGCTGAAAAGGATGAATCCTGCTAAAGTGGTTCCAGCTTAGCGGAATCATTTCCGTGGTTGCATTCAGTTTCATTGTGCATGAACCCAATGCAATCATGGAATGATTTAACGAAAGATCTTTGTTTTCCAATTTCGTAATATACCTCAGCATATTCGTTTCAGAATGATAGCTGCTGAAAACAGGATGGGTGAGGAAAGATGTTTTTCTTTCAAAACCTGCCAAACTATTCTGAGATGATGCGGGTGAAAAATGAACTCCGTTTTTTTTGAAAGACTGGTTGATCGCTTTTGCGAAAATTTCAAGAATATCATTTATGTCGCTGTCCAAAGTACCTTCATCCGTGCTGATCAGAATATTTTCACCTTCATACCGGAAATTTATTTTTGCTTCCAAAGCAATTTTTCTGATCGCATCTGATTTGCCGGAAGCGTTAATTTTTATTGTGTCAAAAAACTTTTCGTGAACGATTTTATACCCTAATTTATTCAAACCCTGGGAAAGTGACAGGGCTTTTTCATGGATAGTTTTTGCTATGGCTTTCAATCCTTCATGCCCGTGATAAACGGCATACATGGCTGCCATTACTGCCAGCAATACCTGGGCAGTACAAATATTAGAAGTGGCTTTATCACGTTTGATATGCTGTTCACGGGTTTGCAGCGCCATCCGCAAGGCACGGTTCCCGGAAACATCAATGGAAACACCAATAATTCTTCCGGGGATATCGCGTTTGTAAATTTCTTTCGTGGCGAAATAACCTGCATGGGGGCCTCCGTAACCCATTGGCACTCCGAAACGTTGTGTGCATCCGACAACAACATCTGCGCCCCATTCACCGGGAGGAGTTAACAATACTAAGCTCATGATGTCAGCCGCCACTACGATTTTAATTCCATTATCGTGCGCTGTTTTTACAAAGCCTGAATAGCCCGTGATCTTACCATCACTCCCGGGATATTGCAGCAATGCTCCGAAATAAGTTATGTCAGCGGTGAAAGACTGTGGATCTCCTGTCACCAATTCTATTCCGAGTGGATTTGCACGTGTTTTCATTACATCAATTGTTTGCGGAAAGCAATCATCCGCCACAAAAAATTTATGCACATTATTTTTTTCCTGCTCTTTTGTACGTGTGTGAAAAAACATGGTCATCGCTTCAGCGGCAGCAGTGGCTTCATCCAGCAGGGATGCGTTTGCAATTTCCATCCCGGTCAAATCAATAATCATGGTCTGGAAATTAAGCAATGCTTCCATTCGTCCCTGTGCAATTTCTGCCTGGTAGGGCGTATAGGCAGTGTACCATCCCGGATTTTCAAAAACATTTCGCAGAATTACCCCGGGAGTTATGGTATTGTAATAACCCAGCCCGATATAATTTCTGAAAAGCTGATTTTTATTTGCTGTTTCACGCAATTCTTTTATGAATTCATATTCACTCATTGACTCCGGAATATTTAATTCATGGGTAAGGCGGATAGAAGAAGGGATTATTTTTTCAATCAGTTCATCCAATGATTTGGCTCCCACAGTTTGAAGCATCGCTTTTATTTCTGATTCATCGGGACCATTATGACGGTCGGCAAAAGAGTAATGTGACATGACAGTATAAAATTTTGGAAGGCAAAGTTAAGAATAATGACTTGGAATATATGCACCCCGATTGCGTGATTTACGTAATACTTTAGTCGCATTCTTCGTTAGTTAAAAGTGACGCAGAAATATTTTTTTCGTAGTTTTGAACAAATAATATGTATGAATAAAATAGCTTTTAAATTTATCTTTTGTTTCTTTTTAATTGCAAATTTTTGTGATGCCCAGATTAAGATTCAGCTTCTTAACGGAAAAATGAAAGATGCAAAGCAATATGAATTAAAAGGAGACTGGGTTTTTTTTAAACGTCCTGATTCATTGGAAAGGAAGTTTTTTTTGTGGAAGGCATTATGGCCCAAAGATAAGCTGAGGAAGCTGGATAAGTTTGATGTGTTTTCTGCAATAAATGCCGATGGATCGGAAGATATTATTTACGATCCCGATACTTCATTCCAGGGCGATCCTTCAGTGGAACGCGTTAGAAATTATATTAAAGGAGAGCAGTATGCAATGACAAAGTACCCGGGTCGTTTACATTCTGATGCAAATAACCTGGATAATCACATTGGGGCCAGCCTTATCGGAGCAGGATCAGCATGGGTTTTGGGATATTATGGACCGATTGGTGTTTTTGCATATTCAATTGTCCTCAGCCGATTCAATCCTAAAGTTCCATTTACAAATTCAATAGAGCCTGAAGTTTTTAATTCCCCTGAATTCACATTAGGCTACCAGAAATATGCACGCAATAAAAAAATAAAACAAAGTCTTATGTATGGCGGAATTAGTTTTACCGTGGGGTTCGCTGCTTTTGTAATTTTCAAATAATAAATTTGACTACCCGAATGAATTGAAGCTGGTTAATAACATTCTTTGGTTCACACTCCGCAGCCACCTGGTTGTTTCCATTGCTGCAACACTTTTAGCTTATCAGTCATTACTTTTAACAGGCGACCATGATTTCAAAAATCATATTCTCCTCGTTATTTTTTGCGGAACAATTTTCGTTTATAATCTTGCCAACATTATCATCAGCATTCCTTCAAAAGAGAAAAAAAAAATTTCTTTACTCAGCGGAAATTTGGGTTTTCACCGCATGTTGTGCCTGCTTGCTTTTATGGGAATTTTATTCACATTCAATAAAATTAGTTTCCAGGAAAAACTGATTCTCCTGTTTACAGGGACATGTGCTGTTGCTTACGTAATGCCTTTTACAAAAAATAACCAGCGGCTTAAAGGGTTCAGAAATATACTGGTGATTAAAAACATTTTTCTTGCCGCTGTCTGGGCGGGAGCAACGGCATGGCTTCCCTTGATCAGCAAAACAGCGGAGCTGCATTCATTGGACATGATTTTTATTTGTCTTAAAAGATTTTTTTTCGTACTGCCTCTTGCCATGGTGTTTGATGTAAGAGATCAATACAGTGATTTGAAAAATAATGTAAAAACCCTGCCCAACCAGGTTGGAATCAATGCCACAAAAAATTTTGCATTTCTGTCCATGTTGTTTTTTGTAATGGTGGTGTTCCTGCATCAGAAAAGCATGGATGCCATTGCATCACCGCTCCTGGATTTTTCAATTCCTCTTTACATTTCTGCTGTCATCACTTCTGTTTTCATTTTTATGATTAACGAATCAAAAAAAAATCTTTATTATACTTTAGTAATTGACGGCTCTATGATTTTGCAGTTTTTGCTGGTGTATTCCTTTATTTTGGTAAAGTGATGCCGCTTTTTCAAAAGCCAAATCTTTTTTCTTTATGATTCCACATTATTTTAAGATATACTTTTGCGCTCATCTTTCACGGATTTTTATTCTTCCATGAGCTCAGAAAAAAAAATAAAAAGCGCATTGGTTTCAGTTTATCATAAAGATAATCTTGAACCCATCATCCGCGCTTTGCATGAATTAGACATTACCATTTATTCAACCGGGGGCACACACGATTTTATTGAAAAGCTCGGATTG
>DATEMK010000097.1:0-20116 GCA_035275625.1 Bacteroidia bacterium | reverse complement strand
GTTTTTGCAGAATTGTTAAAAATGTTTCATGATGATCTGGATAAGTCATTTCATCCGGACATTTTTAAAATGATCAATGAGAAATATAAAAACGATTTCAGGAAATATGCTGCTGATGTGTTTTCAAAAACTTTTATGATTTCAAAAAACAAGGTGGATGAATTGCTGGCAAATTATTCTCCGAAGTCAGCAAAGAAAATCGTGAAAGATCCCGCCTACCAGCTTGCTAAAAGCATTACAGACAATCAGAAACAGAAAGTTGCAGGCGAATTTGCAGAATTGAACGAAACATTAAATAAGCTGAACCGACTGTACATGGCTGCACAAATGGAAATGCAGAGTGAAAAGAAATTTTATCCGGACGGCAATCTTACTTTACGTGTTACTTATGGTCAGGTGCAGGACTATGCACCACGCGATGCAGTACATTATAATTTTTACACAACGCTTGAAGGTGTGATGGAAAAAGAAGATGCATCAGATACTCAATTCATTGTCCCAAAAAAGTTAAAAGAATTGTATGATAAAAAAGATTACGGGCAATATGGAAAAAACGGTTTGATGCCGCTTGCCTTTATTGCTTCCAATCATACAACGGGCGGAAATTCAGGCAGCCCCGTCATTAATGCAAAAGGTGAATTGATCGGAACAAATTACGATCGCGTGTGGGAAGGAACCATGAGTGATTTGCAATATGATCCTGATCAATGCAGGAATATAAGTCTTGATATTCGTTATACGCTTTTTGTTATTGATAAATTTGCAGGATGTAAAAGGTTGATTGATGAGATGACGATTGTCAATTAATGTCAATTCATTTTGAAATAAAAAATAAAAGCCACGGATTCACAGATTAAAACATTATTTTTCTTCTAATCTGTGAATCTGTGGCAAGTTTAACTTAAAAATGTTCGAGTACTTTTTTAACCTTAGACCTTAAACCTTAAACCTCAAACCTTATTTTTGCTGCATGTCATCAACTAAAACTGTTCCTTTAAAAAGCGAAGACCTTTTTAAAAATATTATTTCCCATGCGAAGGAATACGGATACATTTTTCAGTCCAGTGAAATTTATGATGGATTAAGTGCCGTTTATGATTATGGCCAGTATGGCGCTGAACTGAAAAAAAATATTCGTGATTACTGGTGGAAAGCGATGGTGCAGATGCATGAAAACATTGTCGGTATCGATGCTTCAATTTTTATGCATCCCACTGTTTGGAAAGCATCAGGGCATGTGGATGCATTTAATGATCCGTTAATTGATAATAAAGATTCCAAAAAACGTTATCGTGCTGATGTGCTGATTGAAGATCATGTAGCAAAGATTGAAGCGAAAATTGAAAAAGAAGTAACCAAAGCAAAAGAACGTTTCGGTGAAACATTCAATGAAGAAATGTATCGTTCTACGAATCCGCGGGTTTTAGAAAATCAAAAAAAGATTGATGAAATAAATTCCCGTTTCAAAAATGCAATGGATAAAAATGATTTGGCGGAAGTGCGCCAGGTTATTGTTGATCTGGAAATTGTGTGCCCTGTAAGCGGAACCCGGAACTGGACAGATGTGAGGCAATTTAATTTAATGTTCTCCACACAAGTGGGTTCTGTGAGTGAAGAATCCAATACAATTTATTTACGTCCTGAAACGGCCCAGGGAATTTTTGTAAATTTTTTAAATGTGCAGAAAACGGGCAGGATGAAAATTCCTTTTGGCATTGCACAGACCGGAAAAGCTTTCCGCAATGAAATTGTTGCACGGCAGTTTATTTTCCGGATGCGTGAGTTTGAGCAGATGGAAATGCAATATTTTGTCCGGCCCGGTTCTGAAATGGAATGGTACAGCTACTGGAAAGATGCACGGATGAAGTGGCACCGTTCCCTTGGATTTCCTGAAAATAAATATCGTTTTCATGATCATCTGAAATTGGCACACTATGCAAATGCAGCATGTGATATTGAATTTGAATTTTCATTTGGGTTTAAAGAATTGGAAGGCATTCATTCACGAACTGATTTTGATTTGAAAAGCCATGAAACTTTTTCAGGAAAAAAATTGCAGTATTTCGATCCCGATCTGAATGAAAATTATGTGCCTTATGTTGTGGAAACGTCCATTGGCCTGGACAGAATGTTTTTGGCAGTGCTGACTCATGCCTATACGGAAGAAAAACTTGAAGACGGGTCAGACAGAGTTGTATTAAAGCTTCCGCCTTTTCTTGCGCCTGTGAAATGCGCGGTGTTGCCTCTTGTAAAAAAAGATGGTTTGCCCGAAAAGGCAAGGGCGATAATGGATAAATTAAAATTTGAAATCTATTGCCAGTATGATGAAAAAGATTCTATCGGCAAGCGATACAGGAGACAAGATGCCATCGGAACCCCTTATGCCATTACCATTGACCATCAGACGTTGCAGGATCATACAGTTACCATTCGCGAAAGAGATTCCATGTTGCAGGAACGCATTTCAGTGGAGCAAGTGGAGAAAATTGTGAATGAAAAAGTAGATATAAAAAAATTTCTGCATCAGCTCTAAATAAAAAATCCCGTCCGCCTGAGGCGGACGGGATTTGATTTTAATTTTTTTTACTTTTTTACTTTTTCAGAATAATCCGTTTCACCATTTCATCTGTGCCTGACTTGATTTTTAAAAGATAAATTCCCTCAGGTTCATCCGTAATATTCATTACATATTTTGTTGAAATATTTTTCAGATTATAATTTTTCACTTCTTTTCCTAAAATATTAATAACTTTTATTTCAATATCACTGAAATAATTTTCATTAAAATTAATTGTCACAATTCCGGAGGTGGGAGTCGGATAAACAGAAATTCCCTGGAATCCTTTGGTTTCGTTAACTCCTAAAGGGCCATAAACAATAAGATCGTCAAAGCCGACATTTAATCCCAAAGAATCTTTTTCATAATAAAATTTTAATTTAATGGAAGAACTGTTAAGCGGAAGTGTAATTGTCTGTGAAGTTGTTACAAAGTTTACATAAGATGCCACCTGGTTCCAGGTAGATCCATTCGGGCTCTCATAAACATAAAAAGTATTGTACGGATTTTGTGTTCCATTGCCCTTAAAATAAAAAGAAACTGAACCGGGATTAGAAAATGCAGGTGTAATAATTGTTGCAGAATCCCATCCGAATTTATACGAATTGCAGGCTACCCCGCAGAAGCCCGTTGTATTGTAAAATGATTTTGATATGCTTGCGGTATCATTCCATGTAATGGTAAAACCGGCAGGAATGCTTGCCACCAGGCCATTATAAGAATCAAAATTTTGCTGCAACAGGATTGCCTGCGAATGTGAATTAAAATATGCGGCAGTAATTATGAATACAGAAAATAAAAATTTTTTCATGATGTAAATATTTTATATCGTTACAAAATTAGCCAAATGTTAATGAACAATTGTTAAATATTTGTTATTTGTTATTAAATGCATTCATTGTTCTTCCAAGTCCGATTGAAATAAAGCTTTTCACCGCCTCAACTGATTTTTCAATTCTTTCATTAAGCACTTTCTTTTCCTCTTCACTCCATTTTCCTAAAACATAATCCACCTGTCCACCTTTATTAAATTCATTTCCAACTCCAAATCGTAATCGTGCAAAAACAGTGGTATTAAGCGTTTCAATAACACTTGTCAAACCATTGTGGCCGCCATCGCTTCCCTTAGCACGGATGCGAATCGTTCCGAAAGGCAAAGCGATGTCATCTGTAATAACAAATAAATTTTCCATTGGAATTTTTTCCTGCTGTAACCAGTAATTCACGGCTTTACCGCTTAAATTCATATACGTAGTGGGCTTGATAAGAGTTACAATTCTTCCTTTAAACCTGAATTCACATATATGTGCCAGGCGGCCTGAAATAAAAAATGCTTTGGCTGAATCAGCCAAAGCATCTGCAATCTTAAAACCTATGTTGTGGCGGGTTTCAGAATATTCTTCACCCGCATTACCTAATCCAACGATGAGGTATTTCACTCTTCAGAATTATTTTTTCCCTTTCTCCTTCTCCGGAGCTTTTGCTGCAGCAGGAGCTGCACCAGCTGCCGGAGCAGCAGCACCAGCCGCAGGAGCGCCTTCAGCAGGAACCGCACCGGCAACAGCACCGGTTGCAGGGGCTGCAACTACTTCTTCAACAACTGCACGGGTTACACGTACTCCCACCACAATATTATTGGATGCATCTAAAAAAGTAACTCCTTCTTTTTTCAGGTTTCCTACTCTTACAGAATCCCCGATTTTCAATGGAGTGATATCAATTTCCACATTATCAGGAAGGTCTTTCATCAGCGCGCTTATTTTCAGCTTTCTTAATTTCTGAATCAGCCTTCCGCCTTCTTTAACGCCTTCTGATGTTCCTTTTACTTTTACGGGAATATCAATCACCACTTCTTTGTCGGGTTGAATTTCAAGAAAATCAAT
The DNA here is from genome assembly GCA_035275625.1 of Bacteroidia bacterium. Lineage (GTDB taxonomy): Bacteria > Bacteroidota > Bacteroidia > AKYH767-A > OLB10 > DATEMK01. Next base: position 15,676 of record DATEMK010000097.1, on the reverse strand, counting down.
ATGAATGATCCGGTCTGTTATCGGGTGAAATTGTATCTCTTTCATCACCGCATTGTAATCTGCTCCATCAATAGATAATTGAACGGTATGCACATTATCCGTATAAACAAGATGTTTAAAATCAAGTATGGGTGATGCAAAGTGTACATTTTCTTTGCCTCCGTAAAGAACGCATGGAACTTTTCCTTCTCCGCGCAAATGTTTTACAGACTGCTTGCTGATCAAGGTACGTTTGGTTCCTTTAATAGTTAACGATTTCATTTTATTAAATTGTTGAATTGTTATATTGCTGAATTGCTAAATTGTTATATTGTTCTTATTGCTGATCAAAAGTTAAAATGAGAATTCGTAAATTCGTAAAGATTAGTATTCGTTGATGATTTCTATGCTTTAATAAATAACCCGCTGATGGATTCATACGTGTAAACTCTTCTGATTGCTTTTGCAAATAATTCTGCTGTTGAAAGCGATGTGATTTTATCGGATTCTTTTTTCAACGGAATGGTATCGCACACCACCAATTCGGTTAACCCTGAATTTTCAATTCTTTCATACGCCTTTCCTGATAAAACAGGATGTGTACAAAATGCCCTGACACTGGAGGCTCCTTTTTCTAACAATAAATTGGCAGCTTTCGTTATAGTTCCTGCTGTGTCCACAATATCATCCACAAGAATTACATCTTTTCCTTCTACATCACCGATAATGGTCATGCTTTCAATTTCATTGGCGCGCTTGCGGTGCTTGTCGCAGATGGCCATTTCTGCATTAAAAAATTTTGCATATTCCCTTGCCCTGTGTACACCACCCATGTCAGGCGCTGCAATCAGAATGTTTGGCAAATTCAGATTCCTGATATAAGGAACAAACACTGTTGAAGCATCTAAATGGTCAACCGGAACATCAAAGAAACCCTGTATTTGAGGGGCATGAAGGTCCATTGTCATTACCCGGGTTGCACCCGCAGCAGTCAGCAGGTTTGCAACCAGTTTGGAGGCAATGGCCACTCTTGGTTTATCCTTCCGGTCTGAACGTGCAAAGCCGAAATAAGGAATGACGGCTGTGATATAATGAGCCGAAGCCCTTTTTGCCGCATCAATGATCATGAGCAGTTCAAACAGATTGGAGGTAGGTGCAAAAGTGGACTGGATAATAAATACATCGCACCCTCTCACACTTTCGTCCAATGAGGGCGAAAACTCTCCATCGCTGAAATGCTGGACGTTCACTTCGCCCAAAGCAGATCCATAGCATCCTGCAATGGTTTGAGCAAGATAGCGTGAATTGGTTCCTGAGAACAGTTTGACCTGGCGGGGGTTTTCTAACATTTTGATTGGAGAAAGGAGTGCAAAGAAACGAAAAATTATTTCTACAACAATGAACCTTGTTAATGAAATAAAGAAAAAAGCCCTATTTTCGCCTTCCTTTTTAACTTAAACTTTAAACTTCTTCTCATTGCCCGGGTGGCGGAATTGGTAGACGCGCTGGTCTCAAACACCAGTGAGGTTAAACTCGTATCGGTTCGACCCCGATCCCGGGTACGCAAGCGGATAAATTGAAGTCACACTCATTTTGTCCGCTTTCCTTTTCGCCTAAAGCTCTTGATAGATTGGACATTGCGGGGAATGCTGAGTTCCCTCTTAAAGGCAGATAAAAATTTTATTTTTTATCACACAAGTATTCCTCCGGAAAAATGAGATATTGAATTTTCTGTTTTAACTCATAACTTCCGGAATAACCCATTTTACACCTAAAACGGAGGAAAAATTTTTTTAAATATTTTCATTGTGAAATTTCGGGTATTCACGCCAAATTGATTTAAAATTCTTTTTCTATTAATTGTTTTATTTCAGCATGTTTTTGGGGGAGGGTTTCTATTATTATTTTTTCCAAAACCCTGTTCTTGTCTAACCATTGGTACGATTGCTCTCCAGGTCCCACTCCGCGAATAATACCATTATAAATTTCTATTATAGTATAAGAGTATTCCAGGCGGATTCCCCGGTATCCCAGCTTAACATATTCATTTTTGATAGTTGATTCAACCCTTTCTGCCTGAACAATTAAATTTCTTATTCGGGACAGGATATTTACATCTTCAATTGTCCATTCAGTATCCTTCCTGCCTGAAAACAATAAAACCCGGCAAACAACCTTTTTAGTTCCTTCAATTAATTTTAATGTGTCCATGAATTACCTGCATAAAAGTACAGAACTGTGTGTAAGGTCCCCTATCGGCTGTCCTTGGATCACTGATGGGATTTCCTGAATTGTCAACTAAAGTTGCTGCAGTTGGACCCGGCTTATGCGACCATTTTCCATCCGGACCTTTTCTATACCAGTGGTAATCAAAGTCGGGAGCAACAACCAATGCAACCAAATGACCATTGCCGGGGCACTTATTATTTGCACCAGGCAAATCAATCAAACAATCAGCTTTTGCACCATCTTTAGCACTCCGCTGACCTGCTGCAACTGCACAGCCTGATAAAGAAGTGTATTGCATTCCGGCAGATCTCCCTGGCTGTGCAAACGTATTTGTGCGGTAATTGGTCGAGTAGTTATAACAATTGTTGCCATGCTGAATAGTACCACCATCATTCCACCACGCAATATCGTGAGGAGGTGCACAAGCGCATATATTAAGAATTTTATGGATCGGAAATTTAATGAGTTTAAGTTTTTCACGCTCTATCCTGAAGCGTTCAATTTCTTTATTAAGATAGGGTTTGAATTTTTTTTTGTTTCCTGTTTGATCGAAGTCACGGATAAGGTCAAAAACATTTTTTTCAAACTCCATATCCTCCATTGAAGAAGATTTATCTCCTGCATACAGCCTGTCAGGTGTAACACGAATGATGGATGGAAGATCGGTTGCCGATTTACTAATTTGTTCTATCAGTATGCCTCTGTATCCTAAATTAACCGGTTCCGGAGCATGCTGGTCAGTGTTTGTTTTGAATCTGCCTGCGGGCTGTAATTGATCCATTATTTTTTTAGCCTTTGTACCATCTAAAATAACGGCAGGATTTGGTCTTCCGCTAAAAATGTCAACAGTTACTTTGATTTTCATTTTTTTATAGTTTTTTAAATTCTGCTTACTCTGATTTCCCTTTTCGGCTACCGGGCAATTTATTTTACATCATTATTACAATTATATTATATTGATCTGGACGGCAATTCCGCCTAATATTTTTCCTGACTTTGAATCGGTCTGTACAAGGTCATACTTCAGAACTTCTCCTTTCCTGACCTTGGGTGGCGCCATAACTTTTAATCCATACACCTGCTGTTCGAATGGATTTATGCTGACAGGAATTTTTAATCCGCTTTCCATCTTGAATAAAATTTCTCTTGCTGCAGGAAAAATATGTTTGAAACGCTCACTCTGCATTGAATAAATACGATCATGGTTTTTTGATTTATGATTTAAGTGATAACCACAATCTGCAATGTCATTTGTAACATCATCAATTTTTAATTTTTTTCTTTCCTCATTTTGCTTTAACATTAACTCTTTATCGCTCTTTATCAGGCTTACATATCCTGCAGAAAAAGGAGGATGATGTGGTATAAGTTCCAGGTGGTAGTCTGCTTTCAATTTTTGTTTAAGGGCGGCTATGACAAAAGGAATAACAATAAAATTATTTGGCTGCAGGTCAACAATCGTCAGATTTTTTTGTGCCAGGTTATTATGTTCCCACACATGCAATCCGGCATTGGGCATATCTCCGGGGGTAAGTATGGAAGCAAGTAAACATGAATGAGTGCCTTCTGGTGGAACAAAGCTCTTTGGCCACCTGGCTTTAACAACCATTGTTTGGTTTCCGGCAAGGTTAAATCCTGTAACAGCGGCAGTGCATGGAAGAAAATCGTTAGGGTAAACAAACTGAGTACCTGCGTAACTTTTTACATTAAAAGCCACAACAAAATGTTGAGCCGTAACCGAACTTTTATTTCTTACCCGGGCATATATCCAGTTGTCTTGTCCAAATTCCGGATTTTGATGTGATGTGCCACCATCATCTGTATTGCGAACCCATAAATCAGGCGAATTCCAAAATTTCCCTGCCCATAAATTATTTCCGGGATCTCCGGTTTCGTCTCTTAGCCAAAGCGCGGGCGCTGGTGAAGGGGTATTGAATCCATAAGCAAAATGATGAAATGCATTAACTAATTCTATATTCCCTGTTTTGCACAATAAATAAGTTTCAAAATCGTAAGTTGCTGTAACTTTTCTTTTGTTCTCATTATAAAAGGCGCTCATTAATGATTTCAGGTTAGCTACGCCAATCATGGCAGCAACACCTTCCCAAAATAGTTCTCCTGCACCATAGGCATTGCTTGCCGTAATGCGTTGCCATTCATTTTGCGGGCAAAGTTCAACAGGAGGGTTTGCAAAATTAAATGGTGTTGAACCCATAAAACCATGATCGTGATAAACGTCCCATCCTTCGTCCCACCATCCATCCTGCTGACGTGCCGGCTTCACCCCCCGTGCCCACCAACTATGATACGTTTCATGTTTAAGGGTTGAAGAGCTGAGAGGATCTGAAGTAGTTCCTCCGTCATATTCCATTCCACCAGCAATTAGAAAAGCGACAAACCGGCTGCCATGTGCATAGGGTCCAACATTGTTTTCATTGTCAGTCAAAAATGTTTTTATATTATTTATTTTGACAGTTAAATCAGTAGTTGTATCCGTTCTTAACTTCCAGGCTTCAATGCTAACGGTATTTCCCGAAACCGGCAAAAGAACAGTATCTGTCAATGCTGTTACTGTATCCGCTGCTCTTATATCTAAAAGAAAGGATACAGAAGTAAAATGTGATGGAAAAGCTATGCTCCAATGGTTGGTGCCTAAATTGGTAACCGACCCGTTAGTGATTATGTCATGGACAATAGTTGTGTTTGTGATTTCAACTTCAATAGCAAGTTGAAACTGGTCATAAATAAGGTTGGAGGGAATAAATGCTTCCAGGTATCGCGAGGGACGTAAATCGGTAAACCCAAAATTGAACTGTAATCTTGGACCTGAACTCCAGGCAACATGCGGAGGATAACTACCCCCATTATCTGTTTGAGGCATTGCTAAATCGTATTGCACACGCAGTGTATGAACAGAACCGGCAGTTTGCAGTGAATTAATTATGCGCATTTCCGCATTGGTGCCGCCACCAAAATCATGATGTGCAAGTTGACCAGGTGAAATGGGAACACCATCCAGCCAGGCATCAGTAATAGTTTGCCTGAGATCAAAAAGAGCATAGCCATCTTGCTTACCGGCAATGTAGTTTATGGTTGCATCACCAGCAGCAGAAGATGTATTGCCATCAAAAATAAGATGTGCATTGATGGTTTGAATATCCATTGGTACACCTAAAATACCGTCAACTATCTTTGGCTTGGGCGCATATTGTAAGTTATCTGAACTCATAAGTATAAGTTTATTAAAGTTAATTTACCACTCCCTTATTTGTATTTGGCTTGCTTTGTTTTTAATGTTTATAATTTATCTTTGGAATAACATATTTTTTATCAACTATGGAGATGGATCCCCGTATGTAGTTTCCCGCAGGCTATAGCTGACTGTGCCGTTTCTTTTCGAACGTGTGATCACGAAAAGATTATCATAATCGTTGTCGTTGATGTGTGTAATACTATGTGTTACGCCAAACAAATCAAGCATTTGGATAACAGTTGTACTGTGACCCACGATCAAAATATTTTTGCCTGAAATATTTTTTACATGGGTAACAAATTTGTCCAGGGTATCATTAGCATAACGTTTAATTTGTAAACCGAGCCGGTTTGCAGTAGGTCTGACTGTTTCCACTGTGCGATTACTGTCGGTACTGTAGACAAAGGATATTTTCTTATTGAGCATAGTATCACATAAAGCGATTGCCCGCCTTTGACCGTCAGAAGTCAGATGTGGGTTGTCGGCAGTGTTCTCTTTTTGAGCATGACGAATTACGTATATCCTGCTGACGGAACAGGAATAAAGAAATAATGTTATTAAAAACAAGAATAGATAAGTGGTGGTGGGTGTATATAGTTTTTTCATTGTTGAATTATTTTATTTAGTGAGTGTGCACAAGCCGATTTTATTTTTCTGAGTACTAAATCAAACTGCGTATACAAAGTGTGAACAGAGCGGTGGCTACAGTGAATTAATCCTGCGCAAATCAGCATTGTTGGTACCCAACGAATGCATGATGATCAGGTTTAGAATCAGGAAACTAATTCTATTTAATCAGGCTGCAGTGATTGCCTGGCATAAATCGCATGCCAGGTTTTCATTTTGTCATTTCTGAAATAAAATCAATAGTTACATAATGTAAAGTTGATTGCTAATCATTATCAAAAATTAGCATGAATGCAATTCTTTCGGATGTTTAAAGGAACAGCAATAGTACATTCACAATTATTGCGGGCGGGGCAAAATGAAAGTTTGTCATAGCTATACAGGAATTTTACGGGCGTTTTTTATAATTTATTTTGCACCCTGTATTGTCTGTGAAAGATAGAATATTATTCTCTAACTTTACTGCATAATCTATTACTGCATCATTTGAAGTCGAGATTTTGATAGATTTTTCGTCCATCATTTTATACGTTCCTACATCCCACACCGGATGCATTTTTTGAGGCTTTAAATTCTGTGCGCTGTATAGGTTGTTTTCTTTAAAAAAAATCTCGTCCGGATAAATTTCACCGCATTTTTCAGTTGTGGTCTTTTCCCATAATCCTAATATCTCATTCATTATACTCAATTTTTTATGATTAGAAAAATATACTCATTCGGAATGAATGAGTATATTTTTCAGTTTTTACATTATAAATCAGTCACTGCCGACATCTTGCGTTTTGGGTATTTTAGCATCTCCAATTTGTTTTCCTCCATCTTTAACAGATTTTCCTTTCGTAAGAGCAGTAATTTTTCTCTTTTCATCATTGCTCATTACGGATGTATCATCTATCAATTTGGTTGCCTTGCTCAAATCCGCTTTTCTTTTTCCAAAGTTTTGAGCTAACCGTTTTGCCTCGATATGTGCATAATGGGGTCGCAGAACAGGATTGTCTAACGCTTTTTGAATAGCATTTACTCCGTCTTTCAAATGATCTCCTCCTAAAACAAGAGTCAATAAAGTGTCCGGTGTCGAAAGTATTTCAAAAGCTGCATTGGCATGCGCTGCATCTACCGCACCAGTTACCATAATTTGCGTGTTGCCCGTTACTTTGCGCATTTGCCCTTTAATATCCCACTCTACTACAACTTTTATATTATACATTCCTGAGGTAGGAAATAATGCACCCTCTCCGCCCCTTAACAAAGTTAAGGAATTTGAAATTACCTGGTCAGGATGCAACCAATCAATTTTTTCCTCCTCAAGACATAAAACCAATGGGCTGAAGGTCCTGCTGTTTCCAAGAGGATCAATAATCTCACCTGAAACATAACCGGATTTTAAACTAATATCCGATGGAGCCATGACAGGATATGATGACAAATTTTTAAGCTTAAGATCAATTCTGACAGGTGCTCCTATCGGAACCACATTTAAAAGACCTGAAACGGTTAACGACAGTTCTACTGCCTCATCACTTAAATCTGTTGGACTTATAGGTTGTGTGCTATAGGAAGTTCCAAAAGCCAGTCCGCCTGGTCTTACATAAACATCGGGCATATGGCGCAATCTTTTCTTGTCATCATCTGCAAAATCCCATTTGATATTATCAGGAAACGGATTTGAAGAAGTACCACTCGCGGCAATAGTATCTGAAGTATTCATGAAACCATTATCAACAGTATTATGATATAGTCCCATTGCATGCCCCGTTTCATGAACTATAGCTCTGAAATATGGTTTTGATGCCGCACCAAATCTTTCTCCCCTCACTAAACCCCATTCTGCTTCGTCAGGAATTACCCAATGAGACGATATTGCTGCTCCTTCCCGCGGTATGTTATTTGAATCACCGGCATAAGCATCATACATAATGCCTCTTGGAGTAGAATCAAGTCTTTTAGCAGCAAGAATATGATAACGCCATTCTGCATCAAGGTTTGAAGAGTCTCTCCTTGCCAGCATCGCTGCATGCAATTCTGCATCCGACCATGATTCACCAGTGGGCTCCGTAAGATCCGAATTACTTTCAAGGGCATTTATTTGCCAGCCCACTTTCTTAAATACTTCCTGCCAACCTAAACCGGCTCCGTTATTGAGAGGTGCTTCTGATGCCTTCACTCTGTCAATTTCAATAGTAGCCTTCCGCAAATATTCCGATACCCAACCCATAGTGAGCCTGCCCACAACCTTACCGGAAGAGTCTTTTACATCACCTGATAAATAATCTGATGTGTATCCGGCCGGTGCAGAAACCCAGCTCATCAATGCTGTAAATGATTCCGTTTCAGCCCACAAATTAGTTGCAGTATCAAATCTATGGCGGTTAAAACCAAGTGTAAAACTGTTTGACAGGGTGAAGTATTCCAATATTTGAGTTACTTCTAAATAATACCTGTATCGGCTTCTGGAAAAAATCGGAATTCCTGAAGAAGGATTTGGAGGAGAAGAAAATCTAAATCCATAATCTGCAGGTTGTTCTATTGGGTTTATTGAAGGAATCTCAAGTGAAGGCTGGGGTTTAATTTCGGGATTGATTAATGGCCATTTCGGATATTTAAAAATGTAGGGAGGAATAAAAATAACAGGTCGTTGATAAAGGTCTCCACTGGCGGTTCTGCCGGCTGAATGGCATTCAACGCGCATTGTTCCATCATAGGTTACAAAAAAAGAGTTAGCTGGTGTGTAATTAATAATGTAGCAACCGCATTTTATCCCTCTTAATTTGAAATAAGGAAAACTTGTCGGCTTTAAAGCTTCCGATACTCTTGATATCGGTTCATCCGGGTTTTCGACTGTATTAGGAATTTCGTTTGGCAATGGCGGAAAGTTGTTTTCCGGTTTTGATTTTTTCATAGCTTTTTACTTTTTATTTGACGCCTACTCTTGACTCGGATTTTCGGCTTCCTCCGTTTTTTTATTTAAGGAGGTAAACATAAACTCAGCTAAAGCTTTCTACAACCATCAAATAGAATTCGGTATGTATGAATTAGCATTCGACCGTTTTTGGAAAGAATTCGGCTTGTAAATAAAAAAACCAAAACGATAGTACTGTTTAAATTTAAGTGTGAATATATAACAGGCAGGGGGTTCAGCTTAACACAAAAACGATTCATAAATTAAAAAGGTCCGTTAATAAGGAAGAAATCGAAGTTCCGTCACTTACAATGAATTTTTTAAACCCATTGTTTCAACTTTTAGAAAAGTCAAGTATGGATAAAAAATCCTGAAAGAAAAAGTTAGATGTTTTAAGCCATACAAAGTTCGTATAAAAAAAAACTCTCTCAGTTCTGTGAGGGAGTTTTTAAAATTTCAGATACTTTTAATTTGGATTTCAATTACTCTCAATCGCCTGGAAAAGCTCATCCAATTTAGGAGTCAGAATCACCTCAATCCTGCGGTTTTTCTTTCGTGCTTCAACTGAGTTGCCGGCATCAACAGGCATGTATTCACCTTTTCCGGCAGGTGTCAACCGGATGGGGTTAATTTCCGAACTTTTTGTTAAAATGCGCACCACAGATGTTGCGCGAAGCACACTGAGATCCCAGTTATCCTTAATCGCACCACCGCTTATAGGAACATTATCGGTGTGTCCTTCAATCAAAACATTTATATCTGTATTCTTCTCCAAAACTTTTCCTAATTCCTTCAAAGCTTCTTCTCCTTTTTTATCCACCACAGTGCTGCCGGTTGCAAACAGCAAACGCTCTTCAAGCGACACATACACCTTTCCGTTCTTCATGGTAACTGTGAGCCCGCTTCCTGTAAAACCCGTCAGCGCTTTGCTCACCGTTTCCTTCAAAGCTTTAACGGTTGAATCTTTTTTGTCAAGAATATTTTGCAATTCAGAAACTCTTCCTTCCCGTTCTTTTAATTGCACACTTAAATCATTCAGCTCCTTTTCTTTTTTCTTCAGCTCATCTTCTTTTTTAAAAAGTTCTTCCTGTGTTTTTCCCAGCTCACTCAATGCTTTTTTTGCTTCATCGCTTTTTCCTGAAAGCAATTTATCATTATTTGAAAGCAGCTTGTCATAAGAATCTGACAATTCATGATGCACAGAAACCAGCCTGCGGTAAGCAATTCCATTTTGCGAAGTATCATTCATCAAACTGTTCTTCTCTTTTGTAAGCTCGGTAACATTATTAGTAAGCTCTGTGTTTTTTGTGGTCAGCTCCAGGTTTTCCGCTCTTGCGGTGGAAAGATTTTCCTCACATTTAGTTTTTCTTGCAGACATGTCATCCAGTTTCTGAGCAGGCACGCAGGATGACAGAAAAAAAATAATTACAGCGCTTTTCAATAAAAATTCATTTCCAATCGTTCTCATAATGCTTGGTTTTAAAGGTTTTCAACAACCGGGTATTAATTTTGTAGTTAAAATAATGGTGCAAAGTTGATAAAACTTTACTATCATCGCTCCGTAAAAGGAAATGAGTTATAAACAAGGAAGCATTAAAAAATAATTATGGATTCATTAAGTAAAAACTGGATTACAGAAAAACATATTGATTTCGAATTTAAAAAATATGTATTGCTCGCATACCTGCAGCATGTAAGCGAAAATTTTACCGAAACAAAATTGTATCCTTCTTTGAGTGAACTGGTTTCGCATTACAGGAATTTGCTTTCGCTGAAAGAAAGCAAAAAAAATCTGTACGAAAGTTTTCCTGAACGCATGTCAGGCGCAGATGTAAATAATTTTAAAATCATCTATGAGAAAATTCTTGAGGACGACCAGCTGATGCAGGAAATCGAAAGCATCATCAACTTTTCCATTCCTCAATTTGAAAAATATCTCGCTGAAGGAAAAAAGATTTATGACTTTCTTGATTCTAAAATAAATATTTATCCTGTCGGAATTGTCCCCCTGCAAATTAACGAAGGGTATATTTTTCTGCAAAGCGGCAAAAACGGTGAAACAAAAATTTACGAATACCAGATCACTCTTTTTGAAAATCCTGATGAAAAATACCGCGGCATTTACACCTCCTATATATGTTCGTATGAAAAATCATTGAACAACACTTTTGAAAATATTAAAAGAGAACTCATCCGGTATCATCAGAAGCTCCCCAACCCGGCAACGTACGTCATCGAAACAGAATTAATGATCCCGATTGAAGAAACTTTTTTACCGATGGCAAAACGCACGCTGATGAAATATGTGGCTACAAAGACAATAAATTAATGAGGAAGTGATTTTGTAATGAGGTGATAAAGTAGTTAGGTTTTTCCCAACATTCCATTATTCCATCATTCCAATTTTCCACCGTATTTTTGCTTCATGTTTTTAGAAAATGCAAAAAGTAACAACCCCAGGAAAGGCTGGATCGAGGTAATCTCCGGTTCGATGTTTTCCGGTAAAACCGAAGAACTGATACGCAGATTAAAGCGCGCAAAGATTGCAAAGCAAACAGTTGAAATTTTCAAACCAAGAGTAGATACGCGTTATGATGAAATAAAAATTGTTTCGCACGATTCCAATTTTATTTTATCAACGCCTGTACCCATGTCTTCAAATATTTTATTGCTTTCACAAAACGTAGATGTGGTTGGCATAGACGAAGCGCAGTTTTTTGATGATGAGCTTCCGAATGTATGCACACTATTGGCCAATAACGGAATGCGCGTAATAGTTGCAGGATTGGATATTGATTACCTCGGAAACCCCTTCGGACCGATGCCGAAATTATTAGCTGTCGCTGATTATGTTACCAAAGTTCACGCAATATGCATGCATTGTGGCGACCTTGCTCACCATTCGCATCGCACAGTTGCTGATAATTCTTTAATTGTACTTGGAGAAAAAGAAAGTTATATTCCTCTTTGCAGAAGTTGTTTCAATAAAGCAATGGCGAAGGCAGGCTTAAAGTCTAAAGTTTGATGGAAGAAATACTAAAAACAGAATTACCGAAAAAAGAAATGGTGCAGTATTCCATTGAAAAAATCGCTTCTATAACCGGAGGAACTTTACATCAATCCGTCAGCGACCATACCTCCATCCTGCATTTACTCACTGACAGCCGCAAAATAGTCACTCCTGAATTTTCTTTATTCTTTGCCATCAAAGGCGACAGGCGCGATGGCCATGAATTTATTGATTCGCTGATCCGACTGGGCGTTCACAATTTTGTTATATCGAAACCGGAATTCATACCAGGCAAAAAAGCGAATTTCATTGTTGTTGAAGATACTTTAAATGCCATGCAGCATCTCGCAGCTTTTCACAGGAAACAATTTGATATTCCTGTAATAGGCATTACCGGCAGCAATGGAAAAACAATTGTAAAAGAATGGTCGTATCAATTAATGAGAGAAGACCATCACATTGTGCGCAGCCCTAAAAGTTATAATTCACAAATCGGGGTTCCGCTTTCGGTATGGCAAATGAAAGAAGATAATGACCTTGCAATTTTTGAAGCAGGAATTTCATTGCCCGCTGAAATGCAAAAACTGGAAGAAATGATTCATCCGACAATCGGACTCTTCACTAACATTGGCCAGGCGCACGATGAAAATTTTTCTTCATTGAAAGATAAAATCATTGATAAGCTTCACCTTTTTAAAAATTGCAAAACACTTATTTACTGTAAAGATTATGCTGAAATAAGAGAGCAAATCTCTGCAGTTGATTTTCTTCCAAATGATTTAAAACAATTCACATGGTCGCGCAAATTAAGCGCTGAACTGCAAATTGGCCGCATAACCAAAGGCGCCAGCGAAACGGAAATCCAGGGCATTTATAAAAATAATTTTAGCAGCATCCATATTCCGTTTACGGATGAAGCATCCATTGAAAATGCCATTCACTGCTGGGCGCTGATGTTGCTGATGAATTACGAAAACGAAGTAATTGCAGAACGGATGAAAATGTTAAGCCCAGTGGCGATGCGTTTGGAAATGAAAGAGGGGATAAACAATTGCTCCATCATTAACGACAGTTATAATTCAGATTTAGGTTCGCTCACCATTGCGCTTGATTTTCTTAACCAGCAAAAGCAGCACCATAAAAAAACAGTTATTCTCTCAGATATTCTGCAAAGCGGGAAAAATGAAAAAAGCCTTTACACAGAAGTGGCCGAACTTCTTTCAAAAAAAAATATAACGCGCCTCATAGGAATCGGCTCCGCGATTTCCAATCAATCGGAACTTTTTAAAATGGAAAAAAGCTTTTACAAAAGCACGGAAGATTTTATGAAAGATATGAATGCACATCTTTTTCATAATGAAACCATCTTGTTAAAAGGAGCGCGCCTTTTCGGATTTGAACGCATTACAAAAATACTGCAGCAGAAAGCGCATGAAACGGTGCTTGAAATAAATCTCAATGCGCTTGTTCACAACCTGAATTATTACCGTTCGCGTTTACGTCCTGAAACAAAAATAATGGCGATGGTAAAAGCATTCAGCTATGGAAGCGGAAGCTTTGAAATTGCAAATACGCTGGTGTTTCACAGGATAGATTATCTCGCGGTCGCTTATGCAGATGAAGGAGTCGAACTTCGCAAAGCAGGAATTTCAATACCTATTATGGTAATGAATCCCGAAGAACAGAGTTTTGACACCATGATTACTTATTATCTTGAACCTGAAATTTACAGCTTCAGGATTCTAAGCCATTTCAGCGAAACATTAAAAAGAAGAACCGAAGAGCTGAATAATAAAACATTTCCTATTCATCTAAAGCTGGACACCGGGATGCGGAGGCTGGGTTTTGAGCCGGGTGATATTAATGAGCTGGTGGTACGCATCAGGAACAATAAATTTTTAAAAATTGATTCCATATTTTCTCATCTTGCCGGAAGCGATGAAGCCGTGCATGACGGTTTTACCAAAAGACAAATTGAAATTTTTACAAAAGCAAGTCATGAAATTCAATCTCATTTCAATTACCAGATTCCGCGCCATATTTTAAATTCGGCAGGCATCATTCGTTTTCCCGAGGCGCAATTTGAAATGGTCCGGCTCGGAATCGGCTTGCATGGAATTGCAGCAACACCTGCTGAACAAAAACAATTGCAGGCCGTTTCCACTTTGAAAACCACCATCTCGCAGATTAAAACAGTTAAAGCAGGAGAGAGTGTGGGTTATAACAGGAAGGGACTTGCCACACAAGACATGCAAATTGCCATAGTCGGAATCGGTTATGCAGATGGCTTAAACAGGAGATTAGGAAACGGTGCAGGCAAGATGCTTGTGAATGGAAAATTTGCGTCTATCATTGGAAATGTTTGCATGGACATGACCATGATTGACATAACCGATATTCCGGCACAGGAAGGAGATGAAGCTATTGTTTTCGGAAATGACTATACCATTTCAGAAATGGCCATTGATATGAACACGATTCCGTATGAAGTGCTCACAAATGTTTCGCAGCGGGTGAAAAGAATTTATTTTCACGAATAAGTTTATTTTCAGGAAGATTTTAATTCCTGTTTTCTCACCACCATCACCGAAACAAAAATACTTATCTCGTATAATAAATATAAAGGAATAGCAACAAGGACCTGGCTGGTTACATCAGGTGAAGGCGTGATGACAGCTGCAATGATTAAAATTACAACTACTGCATGTTTCCTGTAATTTCGCATGAACTGTGGTGTGACAATCCCGATTTTTGACAGAAAATAAATTACTATCGGAAGCTCAAAAACAATTCCGCTTGCAAACGTGAGAAAAGTAATGGTGGAAATATATGAGTCAAGGCTGATTTGATTTTTTACCTGCTCGCTCACCTGGTAGCTGCCAAGAAAATTTATAGACAGCGGTGCAATTACAAAATATCCAAAAAGAACACCCGTTATAAAAAGCAAAGAGCTGAAAAAAACAATTCCTGTTGAATATTGTTTTTCCTTCGATGTTAAAGCCGGTTTAACAAACCTCCAGACTTCCCAAAGCAAATACGGAAAACCAACTACCAGCCCCGTAATGAATGCCACCCACATATGCATGGTAAACTGACCTGACATGGTCATGCTCATTATTATAAATGGAAAATCTTTAATACACATGTCAATTGAAAGTTTTTCTGACAACCAGCACAATGCACGATACGTTGGAAAATCAGAATGCTTCGGTCCGAAGATTACAGTATCGAAAATAAATTCTTTGTTCAGAAAAGCGATTAAAGCAACCGCAATAATGGCAATTACCGAACGGAATAAATGCCAGCGTAATGCTTCAAGATGCTGCATAAATGACATCTCTGCATTTGAATCTGATTTTTGGAAAAAGCGGGACATGAGAGGGTTTAAAGTTTAAAGTTTAAAGTTTAAAGTCAACCTTAAACCGATTTATTCTTTCACTTCTTCAATTGCAAAATTATTTTTTGAAGCTTCTTTAAGATGAAAAGTTTTATATGTTTTAATAATTAAAGCCGTGGATTTCCGGTTCAATTGAGCAAACAAAACACTGACAAAAATTTTCTTTTCCTTATCTTTTTCAAAAATCGCATCATCAACGGCCACATTATAACCCCGGTTGCAATCCAATTTAAATGTTTGTAAAACGTACTTACTTGAAGTTTCATTTTCAGGAATCAAAAC
>DATEMK010000096.1:0-2531 GCA_035275625.1 Bacteroidia bacterium | reverse complement strand
ATTGATGAAGACGGAAGACGGAGGACAGAAGTCAGAAGGCTGATGATTAACTCATTTCTTCTAAAACGCCCCTCAAAGTTTTACACAAATTATTAATCGCTTCATCTGTCTTCCATTTGGTTTTATCTCTTTTCTCAACATAGTTTGAAATAGCTCTTACCTGGACAAAAGGAATCTTTTCTTTTTCACACACATAAAAAAAAGCAGCGCCCTCCATTGTTTCAATTTGGGGATTAAAAAGTCGCTTTATTTTTTCAATGCTTAATCTATATCCATGAACAGTGTTGACAGTTATTCCTTTTACTTTTGGAAGCTCTGACAAGGTTTTGCTTTTAATTTTTGTTTTATTGATTAAATATTTTTTTTTCAAAGGAAAATCGTCTTTCCCTTTAAATTTCATACCAGAAATGTGGATAAAGTTTTTATCATTTTCTGCCCCCAACTCAGAAAAACATTCTTCTTTCACCTCTACCACACTTCCCAAAGTGATTTTTTTCGAAAAGCTTCCTGCTATGCCCGCATTAATTGCAAGATCATATTTCAGTTCATCAAACCTTTTTGTCAAATGATAAACAGTAGAAATCATTCCCGGGCCGGTGATCAGCACATCCACTTTATTTTTTAAAAAAGCAAACTCTTTTAAAAGCGGTTTAATTTCCATTTCTGTAGCTGTTAACAATAATATTTTCATTTGCCTGATAAAAAGCAAACATAATTCATAATTCATCATTCATCGTTAACATTCAACATTCAACATTCATTATTCTTATTGTTTTCTACCTTTGCGCCTTTCTTAAAAATAGCGACCGATGGTTTTTATCACAAGAAGAGAACGTTTCAATGCAGCACATAAGCTTTATAAAGAAGAATGGAGCGCTGAGAAAAATATGGAAGTATTCGGAAAATGTTCCAACCCCAACTGGCATGGGCATAATTATGAATTATACATCACCGTAAAAGGTGAACCGGATGCGGTTACAGGATTTGTAATTGACCTGAAAGAGCTGGGTGATATTGTAAAGGCAAAGGTTATTAATAAGCTGGATCATAAAAATAT
Organism: Bacteroidia bacterium; assembly: GCA_035275625.1. GTDB lineage: Bacteria > Bacteroidota > Bacteroidia > AKYH767-A > OLB10 > DATEMK01. The sequence continues at coordinate 1,474 of DATEMK010000096.1, read as the reverse complement.
TAATCTTGATGTTGATTTTATGAAAGGGCAAATACCCACTACCGAAGTGCTTGCAGTTGCCATCTGGAACCAGATTGAAAAACCGATTGAAGAAAAAAAATGTAAAATGCATTCAGTCAGGCTGGTGGAAACAGAAAATAATTTTGTTGAATATTTCGGAAAATAAAAATACTTTTTATGAAAGCTGCAAAAAATAAAACAAAAGGAAACGGGCTTGACAGGTATGAGCGGACTGAAAAATACAACCCGGAAATTATTGACAGCTTATCAAAAAAATATCATACCATCCTGAAAGAAATTGGAGAGAACCCGGGCCGTGAAGGTTTGTTAAAAACTCCCGAGCGTGTTGCAAAAGCAATGCAATTTCTCACGCATGGTTACGATCTCAATCCACACGCGATATTAAGCTCTGCAAAATTCAGGGAAGATTACAAGCAGATGGTGATCGTTAAAGATATTGAAATTTATTCGTTATGCGAACATCATATTTTGCCATTTTTCGGAAAAGCGCATGTGGCTTATATTCCCAATAATTATATTGTAGGGTTAAGTAAAATTCCGAGGGTTGTTGATGCTTTTGCCCGCAGGTTGCAGGTGCAGGAACGGCTCACCACAGAAATTCGTGATTGCATCCAGGAAACCCTGGAACCTCTCGGAGTGGCAGTGGTCATTGAAGCCAAGCATCTTTGCATGCAGATGCGGGGTATCCAGAAACAAAATTCTATCACAACTACCTCTGCATTTACAGGGGAATTTGAAAATGAACGCACACGGATTGAATTCATTAATTTGATTACTGCAAAACTGCTATAAACAGGCTGTTAGGTTCCCGGGTTATTAAGTTATTAAGAAAAAAATCTGTTAGTTTGATATGCAATAACCCGATAACTCAATAACCCAATAACCATTAACTCAATAACCAAACATTGAAAAACGAAAATGCGGCAATTGTTTTTATTATTGAAGATGATATTATTTTTTTAGAAATGATTCATGATTTTATCAAATTAAAATTTCCATTTCTCAAATTACATAAATTTACAAATGGTGAAGATGCCTTAAAACAAATACGGCTCGATCCGCAAATTGTGATTATTGATTTTTTTCTTGATTCTAAAAACAAAGGTGCACAAAACGGGCTGGATATATTATTGCATTTCAGAAAACTCGATCCTTCTATAAGAATTGTCATGCTCTCATCACAGGAAAAACCTGAAATTGCTGCCAGTGTCATAAAATACGGTGCTTATGATTACGTAGTAAAAAATGAAACGGCCCTCAACCGGGTTGAAATAATTCTTACCCATCTTACCGGGCATCTTATTCTTGATCAGAAGGTGATAATGACCAAACTGTTAATGGTTCTGGGCGCAGCAGGATTGATCGGGTTGCTGATTGCATTGGCCTTTCTTTTATAATTTTATAAAAAAAAATCTGAATCAAAATAGTTAAATTTAGCCATTCAAAAAATGCA
>DATEMK010000095.1:0-6669 GCA_035275625.1 Bacteroidia bacterium | reverse complement strand
ATTCGTAAAAATTCGTATTCGTTGATGACAACATGAAGCAATACCTGGATCTTTTAAAACATGTAATGGAAAACGGTACGGATAAAAACGACCGTACAGGAACAGGTACGCGAAGTGTGTTCGGATACCAGGTGCGTTTTGATTTGAGCAAAGGCTTTCCTTTACTCACCACAAAAAAATTGCACACCAAATCAATCATCCATGAGCTGCTTTGGTTTTTAAAAGGAGATACAAACATTCAATACCTGAAAGAAAAAGGTGTGAACATCTGGAATGAATGGGCTGATGAGGATGGAAATTTAGGCCCGGTGTATGGTCAGCAATGGCGTTCATGGGCAACTCCTGGTGGGAAAACCATTGACCAGGTCAGCAATGTAATTCAACAAATCAAAAAAAATCCTGATTCGCGCAGGCTTATTGTAAGCGCATGGAACCCTGCTGATATTGACAAAATGAAGCTTCCGCCATGCCATGCATTGTTCCAGTTTTATGTGTTGAACGGAAAGCTTTCCTGCCAGTTGTACCAGCGAAGCGCGGATATATTTCTGGGTGTCCCTTTTAATATTGCATCGTATGCTTTGCTCACCATGATGATATGCCAGGTTTGTAAATTAAAACCCGGAGAATTTATTCATACGTTTGGAGACGCACATATTTATTCCAATCATTTCGAGCAGGTGAATTTGCAGTTGTCAAGAACTCCGCGAAAGCTTCCATCATTAAATATGAATCCGCTTATCAAAAATATTTTTGATTTTAAGTTTGAAGATTTTTCTATAATCAATTATGATCCGCACCCTGCAATTAAGGCTGCAGTGGCTGTTTAAACAAATGGAGTTATCAGGCTATTGGGTTATGGAGTTAATAATTACAGTTCAAATAACCCCATAACTTAATAACCGGGCAACTTAAATCTTCATTGCAAAAAAGTAGCTGCTAAACAAAAAATGGAAACCGTTGAAAAAAATAACGGGTTGCTTAATCTTCTTCAAAACGGAGATAAGGAAAGGATCAAGGAGGCTGTTTACAATATGCTTCCCGATGAGCTTGCTCATTTATTAAATGATTTACCGGAAGGAATGCAGCTGCTGCTTTTCCGTAACATGGACCGGGAAAAAGCCTCACAGACTTTTGAATTGCTGGATGTGAATGATCAAAAAGCGCTGCTCGATATTTTACCTCACCGGCAGGTGGCTCTTCTTATTAATGACATTGCACCCGATGTGCGGACGGCTTTGCTTGAAGAGCTTTCGGCTGAAGGTATTAACAAACATTTGCGGTTGCTTACACAAAGTGAGCGAACAGTTGCATTAAAGCTTCTCGGTTATCCTGAAAACAGTATCGGGCGGTTGATGACGCCTGATTATATTGCATTGAATAAAGATTGGACGGTTAAAGAAGTGCTCGATTATATTCGTGAACACGGTGCGGAAAGTGAAACGCTCGACATATTTTATATCGTTGATGAGAAAGGAAAATTGATTGATGACATAAAAGTAGGAGAACTGCTTCTTGCCGGCCCATCCACGAAAGTAAAGGATATTTCTGACGGAAAATTTATTTCTCTCTTGGTTACTGATGATGAGGAATCAGCGATCAATGTATTTAAAAAATATAATCGGGTAGCCTTGCCCGTTACGGACGCTTCAGGCACATTGCTTGGAATTGTAACTTTTGATGATGTGATGCAGCTGGCAGAAGAAGAAGACACCGAGGATATCCAGAAGTTTGGTGCGGTGGAAGCTTTGGATGAACCTTACATGGATGTTTCTGTTCTGCAGATGATAAAGAAGCGTGCGCCCTGGTTAGTCATACTTTTTATCGGTGAATTGTTTACGGCTTCGGCAATGAGCTATTTTGAGAATGAAATTTCGCGTGCGCTTGTGCTTGCATTATTTATTCCGCTGATTGTTTCAAGCGGAGGCAATACAGGTTCGCAGGCTGCAACACTTATCATTCGTGCCATGGCGCTTGGCGAAGTGGCAATAAACGACTGGTGGAGAATCATGCGGAGAGAATTGGTTTCCGGATTTTTTCTCGGGCTGCTGCTGGGTATCATCGGTTTTTTACGGGTCATTATCTGGTCTTCCATTTTTCATTCTTACGGACCGCATTCTCTTTTAATTGGAATTACTATTGGTTGTGCAGTGATGGGAGTAGTGATGTGGGGTACGCTGATGGGGTCCATGCTGCCGTTAGTGATAAAAAAATTTGGTGCCGATCCCGCAACATCGTCTGCACCTTTCATCGCAACATTGGTGGACATTACAGGAATTGCAATTTATTTTACATTCGCTGCGCTCTTCCTGCGTGGAACACTCTTATGATTGCGGATATATTGTTATGAAATTAACCTTAGTAGAAAAGATAAAACACAATTATTTACCCTATTACCTTATCCGCGATTTAAGGTAATAGGGTATGATTTCACGAGCATTGTTTTCTACTAAGGTTTAAAAAATGAATGATAAATCTTATCTCCTGGTTCGCATTATTAATTGATTGACCATTGAAAAAGATTCTCATCATAGATTCCATTCATCCCGTCTTCAAAAAAATTGTTGAGGAGAATGGATTTGTGTGCGAAGATGGAACGGCATGGAGCAAAGAAGAAATTATTTCAAAGATTAATGATTTTACAGGCGTGGTTATCCGCAGCCGGTTTAAGCTTGATAAAGATTTTCTTTCACAGACTCAGAGTTTAAAATTTATTGCCCGTGCAGGAGCAGGAATGGAAAATATTGATGTGAAATATGCAACATCAAAAGGAATTGCCTGCCTTAATTCTCCGGAAGGAAACCGTGATGCTGTTGGCGAGCATGCAACCGGCATGCTGCTGTCACTTTTTAATAATCTTAACAAAGCAGATCGTGAAGTGAGAAAAGGCATTTGGTTAAGAGAAGAAAACCGCGGTGTCGAATTGCAGGGAAAAACAGTCGGCATCATCGGTTTTGGAAATACGGGAAGCGTTTTTGCAAAAAAACTTTCAGGGTTTGAAGTAAAGATGATCGCATATGATAAATACATTGCTGTTGATTCCATAAAATATCCTTTTGTACAACAGGTTTCAATGGAAAATATTTTTGAAGAAACGGATATTCTCAGCTTCCATATTCCGTTAACGAATGAAACAAAATACCTGGTGAATGATGATTTCATAAATCGCTTCAAAAAAAATATTTATGTGATCAACTCTTCAAGAGGACCAATTCTAAACACGGCTGATCTTGTAAAGAACTTAAAAACCGGGAAAGTAAAAGGCGCCTGTCTTGATGTGCTCGAATATGAAAGCGTTTCTTTTGAAAATTTTTCACCAGGTGATTTTCCCGAACCGATGCAGTATCTTATAAAATCAGAAAGCGTCATTGTATCACCCCACATAGCCGGATGGACTTTTGAATCGAATGAAAAAATGGCGAAAATCTTAGCAAAGAAGATTATAGAGCTGTAAAGCACTGTTTTTTTTCATTCATTATTAGTCTTTATACCTGCTAAAAAATTTCAGGTCTGGCACCAATTCACAGGATTAAATTGATTTTAAGCACTTGCAACTTTATCACTCAGAACCGGAATAATTTCTCCATTTCTCAATCACCTGATCCATGTCAGTGGGTAAAGCGGATTCAAAAAACATTTTTTTTCCTGTATGCGGATGTATGAACCCCAGTGATTTTGCATGAAGCGCCTGTCGCGGAAGTAATTCAAAGCAATTTTGAACAAACTGCTTGTACCTGGTAAATGTGGTTCCTTTCAGAATTTTATCTCCGCCATATTCATTGTCATTGAACAACGGATGTTTGATGTATTTAAAATGCACACGTATCTGGTGGGTTCGCCCGGTTTCCAGTTTACATTCAACCACGGTTACATAATTGAAACGCTCCAAAACTTTATAATGTGTCACTGCGTGTTTGCCGTTTTCTCCGTCAGGAAAAACATCCATGATTTTTCTGTCTCTTAAATTCCGTCCTATGTTCCCGGTGATGGTTCCTGTTTCTTCTTTGAAATCACCCCAAACCAGAGCCACATATTTCCGTTCAATGGTCCGGTCAAAAAACTGTTTGGCAAGATGCGTCATTGCTGTTTCATTTTTTGCAACGACTATCAGACCCGATGTGTTTTTATCAATGCGATGCACCAATCCCGGACGAATGTTATCTGTCTTAATTGCCTTTCCCTCCAGTTCGGGGTTGAAATGATATGCGAGGGCATTCACCAGGGTGTTCCGGTAATTTCCGTAAGCGGGATGGACTACCATTCCTGCATGTTTATTAAGGATGATGAGATCATGATCTTCAAAAACAATTTCAAGCGGAAGGTTATCAGCAAACAATTCTACCTCGCGCGGGGGATGTGCAAGAACTATGGAAATAACATCTCCGGGTTTTATTTTATAGCTTGACTTTGCAGGTTTGGTATTTACTAAAATACTTCCGGCCTCTGCTGCATTCTGAATCCTGTTGCGCGAAACATTTTCCAGCCGGTTCATTAAAAACTTATCAATCCGCAAAAGCGATTGTCCTTTGTCAACGACAATGCGGTGATGTTCGTAAAGATCTTCCTGGTCGGAGATTTCTATTTCCTCAATGGTCATTCGGCAAAGGAAGGGAGAAAATGTTTGTGATTGTTTTTTGCTGAATTGTTGAAATGCTAAAATTTAATTGTATAAAAATAATTGTGAGGAAGCAAAAATTAATTTCCTGAAACAATGTTCATAAGGTAATTTTATATTGCCTGAATACTGATAATATTGAATCTATTTCCATCTTATTATTAAGAGGTTCAATTCTTAGATTGTCATTCTTAACGGTAAGAATAAAATTAGCATTTTCTGCATTCATGCTATTAGCCCATTTTGCTTTTATTCCTGTATAATAATAAAAAACTACCGGTTCAGGAACAGAAAAATTTATTCCTTTTTCCTTTACAAATTCATTAGGCGGGAGCAAAACTAAAGCCTTGTTTATATCAATCTTGTTTTCATTAAAGTAATCAAGAATTTGTTTTGATATTATGTACGGCATTCCAAACCGAATTTTTTTACGGTCTTCTTCATTCATATATTTAACTTGCTGAATAATTTTCTTATCAACGTTTATATTACCTGTTAACCAGTTTTTATAAACCGGAATGCTATATAAGAGGATAATTAAAATAGTGGAAAGAATAGTAAGTAAAAGTGTTTTATGGTTTTTATTGAAAGGCATCAAATGCTTGTCAAAAACCTTTTCCACTTAATGGTGAATAATCACCTTCTCCTGGAAAATATTTTTCTTTTCATCATCGGCAATTCTCAAAACATAAAAGCCATCGGAGATTTTTTCAACATTGATGGTGTTGCTTAAAAGCTTATTGCCCGCAACCAATCTTCCCGAAGCGTCATACAATTCATAGTCAAAAGCTTTTCCTTTAAAATCAAAATCAACATGAATAACTTCAGATGACGGGTTCGGGTAAACAGAAGGCGTGTTTGCAGAAACAACTTCATTCTCTCCCACATTAAAAGGGAAAGGAGAAAACACCGGCCGGATCATCCATGAGCCGGGAAAAGCTGACTGTGTCCAGTTTCCGGAAGTCTTAAATAATTTTAAAGACGGAGGTGTAACAATGTTTGCATCAAAGCCAAGATTCAAACCAGTAATATTTGCCTGGATGAACCCTACATAATAATCTCCCGGCTGAAGGGTTTGAGAACAGGTCGGAAAATTGTACGTTACAAAACCATCAATAATATTTGAATAAGAAGGTATCTGGTTAAACTTTTGGCAAATAACATTGCCGGGTAAACCACCGGCACCCGTTGCATCCCATACTGTAATGTCAAAAAGCTCAGATGTAACGCTTGCTCCTATCCGGGTAAAATAAAATTGAATGGCATGAAGAACATCCGCTTTATATAGTTGAAACTTATAAGCCAATTGAGCGCCTGCAACATTTAAGTTATAACCCAATTCAGCAGTGCCATCATCATAGGCATAATAGTTATAAAATTTCTGCAGGTAATGAATCGTATCATTATTTGCATTATCATCTAAGGGGCCACCGGAAGTAGATTCAATATTATTTACCACATCAAAAGCTGCCGTTGCCTGCAGTAAAGAAGGATATGTAAATGATGCAAACGGAAAGTTATAATTATAGCGGCTTTGGTGATCTACTTGTATGTTATTACTTCCCTGCGGGCAACCGTTGCAAAAAATTTCTATTCCTGCAGGATCATATATTCTATCAACAAACCTGCATATTTTATCATTGTTATCATTGTTATTAAACATTACACAGGTTAAATTATCACGCATCAAAGAAGATTGAGATGCTGTGCCGCTTGTATAATGCGTGTAAGGCATGGCAGTCATGCCATCCAATAAAGAATGACCCGGGGTAACATAGGCCACATCATTAATATTAGAAAGATTGGGTGGAGCTTTTAATGTTACGTAATCAATATGCCAGTGATCAATATTTCCTGTACGTGAGCCATAGTTACGGAAACGAAAACGGAAGCCTTTATGAAAGTAATCCGGATTGGTAATCGTGATTTGTACTCTTGTAAATGTTGTATCGGCAGCGCCCGGTCCGGTAGGCGATACAGTCCAGATGGGTGAACTGGTCCATGCATTTAATACGGGATTGAAAAATTCAAGATCCAAATGATCAGTACCCAATTCC
>DATEMK010000094.1:0-10139 GCA_035275625.1 Bacteroidia bacterium | reverse complement strand
GAATTAAAAAATATGCACTTTCCAACTACGTAAAACCCGCAGTTCATTTATTCAAAAGTAGTTTGTACTTTTACCTCAAGTATTTTTTTATACAACCCGGCAATCAATATGAGCAGGATAAAAAATATTTCTCCTGAATATTTAACTGCTAACAGTAAGCGGCTATTCGTTTTGCCTCTGCATACGGAGAGGCTGTCCGCTAACTAACGGACAGCCTTATATTTTTCTTCCTTTTTTAAATATGCTTTTCTGATCATTCAGTTTCCATTAACAATTTAAAAGGAATAAATCAATTGATAAAACAATTCCCGGGTTCTATCTGTAAAAAATACAAAACAATTCAATCAGTCAAAAACTAATCATTCAAAAATAAAACAAAATGAAAACAAAAAATTTACTTTTCTATATAGTTCTTTTAGTCACTGCAGCACTATTGATGTCACCTGCTTCTACTTTCGCTCAAACCATTGCAGCAGGATATGCCCATTCTCTTTCAGTTTGCAACAATAACTCAGCAATGGCCTGGGGTTACAATTACGAAGGTGAACTTGGTATTGGAAACAACATCTCTAATTATAATTATCCCGTCACGGTAAGTTCTCTTTCCGGTGCAATTTCAATTGCAGGAGGATATGAGCATTCCATTGCCCTGAAAAATGACAGCACAGTGTGGGCCTGGGGAGGTAATGTCAATGGTCAGCTTGGAAACGGAAACAATATCAACAGCAATATTCCGGTGCAGGTAAGTTCTCTCGCTGGTATTACTGCCATTGCAGGAGGAGGATATCATTCGCTTGCTCTGCAAAATGACAGCACCGTTTGGACTTGGGGAAACAATAGCTCGGGACAACTTGGGAATGGAACGACAGGCGGCAGCAATAATGTTCCCATACAAGTAACTGGTCTCACCGGAGTCATCGCCATTGCAGGAGGAGGGGCTCATTCTCTTGCCCTGAAAAATGACGGTACCGTCTGGGCTTGGGGATTCAATAGTTATGGTGCACTTGGAAACGGAACCAACACTGACAGCAATATACCTATACAGGTAAGTTCTCTCACAGGCATTACCGTCATTGCAGGAGGAGGGGTGTCCTCTCATTCCATTGCCCTGAAAAATGATGGCACCGTCTGGGCTTGGGGATACAATGGGTCTGGTGAACTGGGAAATGGAACCCTCAACGACAGCAATGTTCCGGTCCAGATAAGTTCTCTCACAGGCATTACTGCCATTGCAGGAGGAGGGGCTCATTCTCTCGTGCTGAAGAGTGATGGTACGGTCTGGGCTTGTGGAGAAAATTCTAACGGTGCCCTTGGGAATGGAACAAACACAAGTAGTCTCATACCCGTCCAGGTAAGTTCTCTAACAAGCATTACAGCAATTGCAGGAGGATTTCATCATTCTCTTGCTCTGAAAAATGACGGCACCACCTGGGCGTGGGGATACAATTTATTTGGTCAACTTGGAGATTCGAATTACATTGATAGCAATATACCAGTGCAGATAACAGGACTGTGTTCGGTGGCAACAGAGGTCAATGAAATTACTGAACCAAAATTATCTGTTTCTATTTTCCCAAATCCATCAAACGGGGAATTTACTATTGATTTAAAAAGGATGCTGAATCCATCATCTGATGGACAACGTGTCATTTCCATTTACAATATGCTTGGCGAAAAAGTGTACTCAACAATAATCAATCAACAATCTTCAATCATCAATCTTAACATGCCCAGCGGAATTTATTTTCTCAATCTCAAAACAGAAAACAATTCAATCAGTCAAAAATTAATTATTCAAAAATAAATCAGATGAAAACAAAAAACTTATTTCCTTTCTGCGCAGGCCTTCAATCCTGCGGGAACAAATTGCAAGGGATTGTAAATCTTTCGTTGCCGGACTTTAGCTGTCAATTTGTTTTGCAAAAAGAGGGAGTATGAAAAATTTGAGACTACCCTTATTCAGTCACAGGTCTTTCATCACGATTTTCTTTGGGATGAGCTTATGCGGATGTGCCGTTACGACTGTGCAGCGTAATCATCATCTCTTGCAGGCGGACTCGTCAAAGGTTTCTGTTGGATTCCTGCGGAAGAACAAAGACACATACGCAAAACATATAGAAATAAGTCTGGATGGAGAAAATCTTTTGAATTTAGCGAAAGGACAATATACGTTTTTGTCTCTGAAACCTGGAAAGTATGAAATGGAGATTACAAACTGGACTATTGAGCCCGGGGATACTCAAAGGTTCCAAACCTCGCGGAATTTTATCGTGGATTTAGCATGGGCAGATTCAATGTACCTGCTATTCACCCCTGAAGAGAGGAATTTCTGGAAATTTCTCGGCTCAAGTATTTCTAAACAAATGCCTGAAAAACTTGCTGAACAGATAGACACTCTCACTACTTTAAATGTACGTTTAGGAAAAAATGCAACACTGGTGGGTTCTACGCTGGGCTCGTTTATCTACCCCAGTCCGGACAGTAAGCCTCGTTACGGATTTGGATACAGGGTTGAATCGGTGAGCCGGGATAGCGCTATAGTGATAGCATCCAGGCTTAAACCTGCAGAAGGTGCTGAGAATTCACTATTGCATAAATAATTTCCAATCGTGTGGAAGTTTTGCTGTGCGTCTGACCCGAAGGTGCATAAATTTTATTTTAAAGCAGATTGTTTCCCGTGAGCTTCTTCTCCACCAATTCCTTATATGTCCTGCCAATGGGCAGCGCACTACCGGATATTTCAATTTCACCTGCATTATAGGATGTTATTTTATCACTGTTGACAATAAATGATTTGTGAATGCGGATAAAATTAGTTGAGTTCAGCAATTTATGTATTTCGCCAAGCTGGAATTTAGTAATGAGCTTTTTTTCTTTCGTATGAATACGGACATAATCTTTCAGGCTTTCGATATATAAGATTTCATCAGCAAATACCTTCACCTGGTTTTTATCAACATTAAAAAAATAATATTTTCTTCCTGGTGTTTCTTTTGCCGGTGGTGAAGAAGAAGATTTATTTTTTTCAAATACTTTGTTCACCGCCTGCAAAAACCTGCTGAACTCAACAGGCTTTAATAAATAATCGGTCACATTCAGGTTGAACCCTTCGAGCGCATACTGATGGTAAGCGGTGGTAAGAATAATATCGTATTTGCCGTTAATGGTTTTTATAAAATCAAGCCCATTTATTTTCGGGAGATGGATGTCGAGAAAAATCAGGTGAATATCCTCATCGCGCAATTTTTCCATTGCGGAAAAAACATCGCGGCATATTCCGCACAGCTTTAATCCCGGCACCTGGTGTACATAGTCTCTTATGACATCAGCCGCAAGGGATTCATCTTCTACTATCAAACAATTCATAACCTGCATAGCTCGCTAAATTGATTTGTAAATCTGCAACAAAGATATTTTTGTCTATGTGATGCTGAAAGGAATAATCCCTGTACAGCAGCTCCAGCTGTCGCTGAATATTCGACAACCCGATTCCTTCTTCTCCGTTCAGTTTTACGGATGGTTCACCAACAGGATTCTTTACCTGTACAACAAGATTATTTTTCATCAGTTCTATTCTGAAATCAATTTGAGAAGCGCCATTTGAGCTGCCATGCTTAAATGCATTTTCAATAAGCGGCAGCAGGAGCAGCGGTGCAACCTGTGAGGAATTATTATCAATGCTTTTTGTAAAATTAACTTTAATAGAATTGCCAAAGCGTAATTTTTGCAGCTCCATATAGTCATCAATTATTTTTAATTCATCTTCTATAGAAGAAGTTTTTTTTTCTGTTTCATACAGCATATAACGCAAAATTTTGGAGAGCCGCATCACCGTTTCAGGAGCCACATCAGACCGTGACCGTGTTAATGAGTATATGCTGTTGAGGCTGTTAAAAAGAAAATGAGGATTTATCTGTGCTTTCAGATGGAGCATTTCTGACTGAAGCTTTTCCTGCACCAGAATTTTTTCATTTTTCAGCGCCTCTGTCCGAAGCCTGAATAATTTTATTGCGGCAGCGATAGCAACAACCTGGAGCAAGTCAAGCAGCGAATAAAAAAAACGAGCGATGACCTGTATGGGTGGTACTTCCTGCGTTTCATGATATACATGTTTCCATATCACTTGCTGTATCATCAGCCTGTAAGCGATAACGAATAAAAATATAACAACCGCACATTCAAAATACAGTTTGATTTTAGCCGGAGCTTTTAACCACCGCGGGATCAGGGAATATAAAACATAATAGACAGCAGGTACTTTTATCAGCAGCACGAGGAATTGTGTCAATGCTGATTCAAAAAATAATTGTGCTGACGGATGACTGGTAAATGATTCCGAAAGATAAACCTCATTAAAGAGATTTATTCCGAAATAAGTTATCCAGAATAAAAGATGAAAAAGTACTCTCCTGTTTTTTTTCATGGCTTAAATATCCGGAATTATGTGAATGATAATTTTAAAAAAGACGAAATGTAAATTGATGATGACAAACAACATGAATCAGCAGATGAACTGCATTAGTCTTTTCTTATTATACATGTGTCATGAGTAAATTGCTGTTCGGATATTTTTCAAAAATAGAGAAACTGGTGTGAGTAAGTTTGTTTTTAATTATTGATTAAATCAAAATCACTTATGGAAACAATAAAAGTTCTTAATTCCCCCAAAATAAAATATCTTATCCTGCTGCTTGTGTTTCAATCTCTGTGCTTTAATTCAATCGCGCAAACCTTTACTAAAATCATAACAGGCCCCCTGGTAAGTACAAACGGTGATTCGCGAAGCGTGAACTGGATTGATGTGAACAACGATGGATTTATTGATTGTTTCATAAGTAACGGACCGCAGGGAGGGCAAAATAATATGCTCTATATTAACAACGGTGCAGGTGGTTTCACGGCTGTCGCCAACGACACTATTGTAAAAGACAATCAACCTTCCGATGGCGCCACCTGGGCTGATTGCGACAACGATGGCGATTTAGATTGCTATGTCGTAAACTGGTACAACACCAGTAATTTATTTTATACAAACGATGGCTCCGGAACATTTACGAAAGTACCGGGAATAATTAATACGAGTGGTGGTTATTGCGAAACTGCATCCTGGGGAGATTATGACGATGACGGGCTTGTTGATTTATATGTGACCAATAGTGCAGGAGTGAATAAAAATCTTTTATATCATAATGACGGAAACAATTCTTTTACAAAAATCACAACTGGGGATGCAGTAAATGACATTGCTGATTCACGTTGCGTCAACTGGACAGATATGGATGCCGATGGTGATCCTGATTTATTTGTAACAAATGAAAGCAATCAAAATGAAAATATTTACCGCAATGATGGGGGAGGAGCGTTTACCAAATTAACTTCAGGCGCATTAGCAAATGACGGGGGAAAAACGATGAGCGCTGCCTGGGCGGATTATGATAATGACGGAGACATGGATGTATTTCTCGCAAACGACCAGGGCAATGACGGACTGTTCAGAAATGACGGCAATTTTAATTTTATAAAAATTACTGCTGACACCGTATCGAACTGCGGAGGCAATTCATTCAGTTCTGCATGGTCTGACATTGATAATGACGGTGACCTCGATTTGTTTGTAACAAATTCTTTCTGGGCAGCCACGCTTCTTGAAAATTTTCTTTTTCTCAATAATGGTAACGGGACGTTTACCCGTGTAAGCAACACAGCGCCTGCAACTGACCTTGACTGGTCGTATGGCTGTGCATTTGGCGATTATGATAATGATGGCTTTGAAGACCTCGCTGTTGCAACCTGCCGTTTCAATAGTATTGACCGCCCTGACCTGCTCTATCACAATGATGGAAATTCCAATCATTGGATCACCATAAAATTAGTTGGAAACCCGACTAACAAGGCAGCCATCGGAACCAAAATAAAAATCAAAGCAATCATCAATGGCCTCCCTGTCTGGCAGATGCGTGAAATATCCGCTCAAACTTCTTATTGCGGACAAAATGATCTTCGCGCCCATTTTGGATTAGGAAATGGAACCGTTGTTGATTCTGTAAAAGTGGAATGGCTTTCAGGAACAATAGAATTTTATGCCAATGTTTCTTTCGATCAGTTCATCACCATTACAGAAGGGCAGGGCATTACAGGCATGAATGAAAACAAACAGAATGATGGTATTCATATTTTTCCTAACCCAGCAACGGGTATTGTTACAATAAAAATATCAAATCATCAGCTGCAACCCGGAGATAAAATTACTATTACAAATGTGCTTGGTGAAACTGAAAAAGAATTTGCTGTTCAGTCAGCTTCTGAAAAATTTGAAATAAATTTAAAAGAACTGAAAGCAAAAGGCAATGGCCTACTCTATTTTTCTGTTTATTCAAAGTCAGGATTACTGACCCGTAAAGTTTTGAAAATGTAATTTGTTAAAAGTGTTGAGAGCTTTTTTGCATCATCGTGAAACCCGCTCCTGCCACAAGAAATTTTTTTTAGCTCTTTTTACAAATAATTTTCTTTGCATCTAAAACAGTTTTGTTATTTGCAAGCCGGATAAAGTATGTTCCCGGTTTTAAATCAACTGCAGCGGTGAAACGGTACAAATTTCTGCCTTCGTCAGCCATTATTTTATCTGAATGCACTGCCACACCTTTCATATCGAGCAGGGAAATTTGAATTTCTTCTTTTGATGATGATTCAAATTCAGCAACAAAAGTATCGCTGAAGGGATTGGGTGATACCCGCAATGAAATTTCTTTTTCGTTTTGCACATTTAAAGAAACCGGAACCATTTTAAAGGTTTCTGATTTCCTGTTATAATCGGTTTGAGACAGGCGGTAATAAGATGTGCCGCTGAGAGGTTGTTCATCTGAATAAGAATAACTATGGCGGATGCTGGTGCTTCCTGAACCTGTAATTTTTGCTATTTCAGAAAACTCACGCCCGTCTGCAGACCGTTCCAGTGTAAAATAATCATTATTTATTTCTGCTGCTGTTGCCCATGTTACATTTACATGCCCGTCCTGCGGGATCGCATTAAAGCTGATGAGTTTAACAGGCAAAGGACCAGGTCCGTTACTTGTTTTGCCAATTCCGAAATGTGAAAACGAAGTTAAAGCTGAGCGGGCCGCTGTTGCAACTCCGCCAATTTCGCTTTGCGTGTTGTTGTTATGTGTTCCGACCGATTGCCAATACGATGAAATATTATTGCGTTTAAGAACACAATATTCAATCGGATCAGCAGCGGAGTTAGTATGTCCTTTTTCATTCAGGGTTACAGTGTACGTTCCACCGCTCATTACACTGTTTGGGGTAAGCGTCCAATAGCCGTAATTGAGCATAAAGGATTTCAGAACTCCGTTTACATAAACATTATTAAGAGGATAAGCGGGTTCAATAGGATCGGCATTGGTAAAAAATCCGAGAATGCTGGTAAAACCGGTCGCAGCCGCGAGATTGATATTTGCTAATTCATAGTTGTCAAGAACTCCCACAGGGAAGTCATAAGAGCCTGTTGCATTTACACTCCTGCGCAGGTTGCCAACCACGTATTTTGAAGACGTATAGCTTACAATGCTTGTGGTGGATTTATTTGTTGTTCCTAATTCATTAATATCTGTAATAACTTTTCCATTGGTGAATGTAATGATGCTTGTTGCAGAAGTAGAACTTGTAAGCGTAACATTATTAGAATTATTGAATGTTATGTTACGTACCGTAGCCGGAAGACCATCGCCTGTTACCTGGGCAGAGGCTCCTTCATAGGTATAATCAGCACCAATGTTATAAGTCCTTGTTCCGGTAACCTGGACATTTCCGAGCATACTCGTCTTTGTAATCCCATCAGGCGAAGCGATCATGATGTGACCGCCAGCCATTATAATAAAGATACCGTCACTCGTTAAAAGATTTAAGTTAGTACGAACCGTTGCACCGGGGTTTATTATAAAATCAATTTTATTGGTGACTAAGTTTCTCAGGTCATACGTCTGGATGGCAGTGCCTGCAAATACAATTTCACCATGCGAATCGGCAGATGTTTGCGTTAACGAAGCAGTTCCTGATAAATAAATATTGCCGATAAGGTTAATATGCCCTTTCCCGATATTTGCATTATTTGCTGTTGACTGTGTCATATCCATGATACCTCCTGACATGATCAGATCCCCTGCAATATTCAGCGTGGTGGAAGTATTTCCGTACGAGTTTGCCCATGCCTGGTTATATGCAAACTCCCCGCCCGTCTGCACATAATTTCCGCCAACATTGAAGATGGCGCTTCCGTTTGCGCATCCATAAGCAATGCCTCCCTGCATGTTAAAGTTCCCTCCGATATTTGTAGTATTATTATTTCCCTGGTAATCGAACTGAAGGGTAGCAGCGCCTGTAGAAACAATTGTTAGGTCCCCGTTAACAAAATCAAAACGCGCATTAAAATTAAAACCCGCGAGCTGACCGGGACAGTTCCAGATAAAGTGGTGAAAAACCATATTTATATTAGTGGGCACCGTGTTTGTAATTCCTGTTACTTCACAAGTGGAGCCGGGTTTCCAGCTTCCCGAAGGCAGCAGGCTGGCGCCATTTATTGCATGCTCAAATATTCCACCGCTATTAATTATCCAGTTGGGAGCGGTAATGGGCATAGTGCCGCCTGCCCGCCTGAATCTTCCGTTTACATTAAAATAACTTGATGCGAGGAAAGAGATAGTGCCTCCGGCTTTGAGGGTTGCTAAACCATTAACATCCGCATTTGCAAGGATGGACATGGTCAAAGTGTTAGATATGTTAAGTGTTCCGTTTACTGTAACATCGGTCCCTGCTCCGTTCATGACTGTAGTAGATGATGAGACTGTAAGCGTTCCGCCTGCATCCACTACCACCTGGTCCACCATTACCATTGCAGTAACAGTAACAGTATGGCCGTTCTGAATGGATATAACGCCATCACCGCTTGCCGGTGTTCCCGGGGCAGCCACCCATGCGGTTCCATTGTACCGTTCCCATATTGCAGCATTGTTCCAGTTGCCGGTGTTAATTGACCGGAAATCTCCTGCAGCGGCAGCGTAAGCCTGCTTCTGATTTGAAAAATTAAAATAAATAAATAATCCTGAAACAAGCAGGAAAAAAAATGCTGATGAAGCCACTGCAATTTGTTTGAATGTATACCTGATACGTTGTCTTTGCGCAAGACGGATACCTTGTTTGCGATAGCCTGGTTTCATTTATGAAGGTTTTAAAAAGAATAAACGATAGACAACTAAAAAGGTTTCATTTTTTTAACTAAGAAAGGTTGGAACTATACAGAGGGATCAGGGAAAAGGCAAAGGAGGAATGATTTTTACAAAATCCGGTTTCCGGTCCCGGTTTTTGAAAAGTTATTTTCTTCATTGTCTGTTAAGTCACTTTTTGAAAACCTGCAATACTTAAAACAGAAGTTTATATTCTTCGGGGCTTGAGAAAACGTATGAGATCCTTTTTTGTCAAAATGTAAGTATTTTCTTTTTCATTATACCTGCACATGCTCAGAGGGAAGTTACGCAGGTTGTAAATTTTATTTTTATTATCTTTTGCCACCATGTTAAAAATAAGATTTGTGGTTTCCGATTCGTTTCGAAAAATCTCGTACGTATTGTTATCTTTTTTAACGGGTATATAGGTAATATTAATATTTGTAATAAAGCCATATAGCTGCGACAAGGTAATATTTTTTAATTTTAAAATTGCTTTTACAGGAGCAAAACAAGGAGTATCAACCGGGTAAGCAAAATTCATGCATCCTTTAAAAGAGTCTGTCTTTATTGTAATGTATTTGCTGCCATTAATTTGCTTTATCGTATAGCCTGCAGAAGATTCTGCCCATTCAAAGTATGTTCCTTTTTTAACCGAAGTATAAAGGTGAATGCTATCCGAAAGGCAGTTCAAATAATTATTGAGAGGGATGTTTATTTCGATAGTTGAATCGGGCTTAAAACCGTTAAACATGATCGTATCAAAACAAGTAATTACCATAGGTGATAAAAATTTTCCATCTGCAGAAACTGTAAGGATATTACTTCGTTCCATCTGATCTAAATCATCAATTACTTTAATTACACTTTCACCATGATCAATATTTCCCTGTATATAATCTTTGAATGTACCTTTCACAT
>DATEMK010000093.1:0-11561 GCA_035275625.1 Bacteroidia bacterium | reverse complement strand
GAGCCGGAGGAATGTATGGAGAATCAGGAAGCGCTATATGTGTTGATGCAGCAGGATTTATTTACATCACAGGAAGTATTGGCGGAACATCAGATTTTGGAGGAATATTACTTTCGGGCGCAGGTGCTTTTGTTGCCAAGTATTCACCTGGAGGTTCAGTCATTTGGGCAGAGAAAATTGATTCTTCTCAGGGTGGATCATATGGACAAATTATTATTAGCAGTGATTCTGCAAAAATTTATGTTGGCGGAGATTATTACAGTCAAACAAACTTCGGATGTAACATCTTACCTCTTGTACCATCTCCAAAGTTTTTGGCTTGTTACGATGCCACTGGCGCATGTCAGTGGGTGGAATCATTTTCAGCAACAATATTATCGAGCGTAACAATTGATAAAAGCAATAATCTTTATTTTACTGGCGGTTTTACGGATTCAGCTGTTTTTGGCAATAATGTTCTGAATAGTTCAGGTGGTTATGATGTTTACATAGCCAAATGCAATTCTGATGGTTCATGGATATGGGCAATAAGTGCAGGTTCAACAAGTACCGA
Source organism: Bacteroidia bacterium (assembly GCA_035275625.1). Taxonomy (GTDB): domain Bacteria; phylum Bacteroidota; class Bacteroidia; order AKYH767-A; family OLB10; genus DATEMK01. The sequence goes on along the minus strand of DATEMK010000093.1, from coordinate 11,008 downwards.
TGTCGCAGAGGCAATAGATGTTGATAAATTTGGTCATGTATATATTACCGGTTATTTTGAGCTTAATATTGCATTTGGCTGCACTTCTTTAACGAGTACGGGAGTCAGGGATATTTTTATTTCATGTTATGATACATCAGGAACCTGCAAGTGGGTAAGACAGGCAGGGGGCGGAAGTGGTAATCAGTATTCTTGCGGTTTAAAAAGCGACCTTCATGGCAATTGTATAATTACAGGAAGCATTCTTGATACTACATATTTTGGATCCTTTACTTTAATACCAAGCGCAGAAAATATGTATGCCGTAAATTATGATTCTACAGGCACATGCATGTGGGCGGTAGAATCAACTGGAATTGGTGCTGATCGCGGTTCTGATTTAGGCATTGATTCCTCAGGAAATGTTTATGTAGCCGGATCGTTGTGGATGCCGGGGGTTCACTATTTCGGAGCTTTTCCTCTTAGTGCCTCTTTTTACAATTTTAATAATAAGTATGATATGTTCCTGACTAAAATTAATAATTTAAATACAGGAATTCCCAATCTTCAATCATCACTATTCAATCTTCAATTATTTCCCAACCCCACCACCGGCACCATCCAGCTCACCCTGCCTGTCCGGCAGGCAGGCATCAGCACAAACCATAACGCACCGCTGGAGTGTGAAATAATAAATATGATGGGGGAAAAAGTTTTTAAATCCCAAATCCTAAATCCCAAATCCCAAATCAACCTGGATGTTTCGTTTTTGGCAAAAGGAATTTATTTGGTGAGAGTGGGAGATGGGAAGAGTTGGGAAAATAAGAAAATGATGGTTGTCCAAAGAACTCCTTACGGAGAATAAAAATTTATTGATATGAAAAAAATTTACGTAATCATTGCACATTTGCTGGTCATCCTGTTTTCTGCTTCTGCGCAAAGCACACGCGTTTGCGGAACGGAGGACTACTCTGATGGCCTTATGAAAGAGAAGGCTTTAAACGCACAGTTAAGTGCGTTCATGAACAGCTCAAAGATAGCAGGCAGCCAGGTGCCCGTTTATATTCCGGTGGTGTTCCATGTAGTGTATAATACGGCAGCTCAAAATATTTCTACCGCCAGGATCCTTGACCAGCTGCAGGTGCTGAACGATGATTTCCAGCGTCAAAATGCAGACACGGTAAATACTCCTTCTGTATTCCTGCCTTGTGCGGCCGCTTCGGAGATTCATTTTTGTCTTGCCCAACGCGATCCTAACGGTCAGGCCACTACTGGTATTGTGAGGGTGCAGACTGCTGTAACTTCGTTTTCACAAAATGATGCTGTAAAGTCTACTGCACAGGGAGGAGACGATATATGGCCCCATAACGATTATTTCAATATATGGATATGCAACCTTGCCAACGGCATAACAGGTTATGCCACTTTTCCGGGAGGAAGTGCGTTCACTGATGGCGTGGTATTACACTATGAGTGTGCCGGAGGTCCTAACGCTCCCGGAACAATGGCTCCTTATAATCTTGGAAGAGTTGGAACACATCTGACAGGGCATTGGCTCAACCTGATACACCTCCCTGTTAACTGCGATTCTTCAGTAGCAAATGTTTGCCAGCCTTCTCAGCCCTCTATGCCAATAGGATGCCCACAGTTTCCTGACACATCCTGTAATGGAAATAATGCACCATACGGCACTATGTTTATGAATTTTATGCAGGGGTCTAATGATAACTGCATGAACCTTTTTAACCTCGGGCAGCTTGTAAGAATGAATGTAACCATGTCAAGCTTGAGAAGCCTGCTTGCTTCATCACAGGGTTGTTTGCCGGTGGGAATAAATGAAGCAAATAGCTTTATTAATAATTGGAAGCTTGAACCTAATCCTGCACGGGAAACTGTCCGCGTAATTTTTAGCACAAAGCATAACAGGCCGCTGTATTGTGAAATCATAAGCATAATAGGTGAAAAGGTTTTTCAATTCGAAATTAAAAATCCGCAATCTGAAATCAACCTGGATGTTTCTTTTCTTGCAAAAGGAATTTATTTGGTGAGGGTTGGTGATGGTGAGAGGCGGGTGAATAAGAAATTGGTGATTGAATAAAAACCAGAAACCAGAAACCGCCTTACTGCGGAGCATTCACTTCCGAAAAAACAACTTCGAGCACCACCTGACCGACCATTTTCAAAGTAGCCGGATCAATATTATCCATGTTGTCACAATGACGGTGGTGACAGGGCATGTATTCCATTCGCTGAACATCATAATGCACAATGTCAATGCAGGGAATGTTTGCAAGATAGTTTACATACACATGGTCATCGGTGGTTTCGGCAGTAACAGCATCAATAAAGTATTGCCCGTAACCTGCCTGTGCGGCAATGCTCCATACTTTGTTCACCACTGAAGCTGCATAGTTCATTGAAGAACCTTCTTTTGGAAAAACCGGGTTCTTTCCGCCTACCATGTCCAGGAGAATGCCGAACTGAGCAAAATAATCAGGTTTGTGAAGATGTTTTGCCCAGTATTGTGAGCCAAGGCACCATGAGTCAGGAGTCTTTCCGCTTTGATCACCGTAATCTTCGAGGTCAAAAAGAATAATATCTACACCAATGCCCGGTTTAGAAAGGCTGAGCTGCCTTGCTGTTTCAAGAAGCACTGCCACAGAGCCTGCCCCGTCATTTGCGCCATCAAATGGTTTATCAGGGTTAACAGAATCACGGTCCGCAAACGGTCTTGTATCCCAATGTGCACATAACAAAATACGTTTGCTGCTGTTTATTTTATACTGTGCAATGATGTTTCGCATAGTATATTTTTTTGAATCGTATGTAGTGATAACATCCTTCTGAATAATCACATCAAGGCCATAAGATTTTAATTTGTCTTCAAGATATTTTCCACAATTGTCATGCGCTTTTGTTCCCGGCACCCGCGGACCAAAATCAACCTGCTCTTTTGTAAAACGATAAGCAGAATCAGCGTTAAAAGAAGGTGTGGAGAGCTTCATGGTTTCTGGTTTTTGGTTTCTGGTTTCTGATTGCTCCGGTTTGGGATTTGTGCATGAATTGAAAAAGACAAAGACAACAAAGGCAGAAATTAAAATTTTTTTAAATGGCATAATTTATTTTTAAACCAGAAACCAGAAACTCTTTTACCCTTTGCTCCACGAAGCCCCGTCTTTTCCATCTTTAATAACAAAATTTAATTTCGTCAGCTCATCACGTATTTTATCTGACGTTGCAAAATCTCTTTTTGCTTTTACATCCGCACGGATGGACAGAATCAGCTGCATTAAACCATCTGTATCTGATTCATCAGAACCTTTTTCATTTTTAAACCCGAGAATATCAAAAACGAAATTTTTATAAATTTTACTGAGCAATGCAATGTCTTCTTCCGTTACAGCCTCCGTTCCTGCATCAGCAGAATTAATGATACGGATGGCTTCAAATAATTGAGCAATTACCATGGCAGTGTTTAAATCATCATTCATCGCATCATAGCAATTCTTCTGAATGGATTTAATGTCAACAGTTGACGTTGCTGAAGGTTTTAATTTCTTTAACGTGTCAAAGCTGGCCATCAGTTTTGCCAACCCTTTTTCCGCGGCTTTCAAAGCATCGTTTGAAAAATCTAACGTACTTCGGTAATGCGCCTGCATCATAAAAAACTTTACAGCCATCGGTGAATATCCTTTATCAAGCACCGGATGATCCCCCGAAAAAAGTTCACCGGGTGTAAATCCATTGCCCGCTGATTTTGACATGCGCGTTCCGTTCACCGTCAGCATGTTGGTATGCATCCAGACCTTTGCAGGCTGTGTATGATTGCATGCCTGCGATTGCGCAATTTCGTTGGTATGATGCGTGGCAGCGAGATCCATTCCGCCCCCGTGAATGTCGAATGTGAGCCCAAGATATTTGGAGCTCATGGCTGAACATTCAATATGCCAGCCGGGAAAACCAACTCCCCACGGAGAGGGCCAGCGCATGAGATGTTCGGGCTTTGCTTTAATCCATAAGGCAAAATCTAATCTTCCTTTTTTCTCATCCTGGCCACCCAGCTCACGGGTGCCTGCAATTAAATCTTCGAGCAAGCGGTTGGTAAGCTGACCATAATTAAATTCTTTGCTGTATTTCTCCACATCAAAATAAACCGTTCCGTCAACCACATACGCATAACCGTTGTCAATAATTATTTTTATCATTTCAATCTGCTCAATGATGTGCCCGGTTGCGGTGGGTTCAATGCTGGGCGGGAGCGTGTTGAACTGCTCCATTACCTCATGAAATCCGACAGTGTACTTCTGCACAATTTCCATAGGCTCCACCTGTTCGAGCTTTGCTTTCTTTGCAAACTTGTCATCGCCCTCATCCATGTCGCCTTCAAGATGCCCGGCATCCGTAATGTTGCGTACATAGCGTACTTTATAACCTGAATGCAAAAGGTAGCGGTAAATTAAATCGAAAGAAATGAATGTGCGGCAGTTTCCTAAATGCACATCACTGTAAACAGTAGGTCCGCAAACATACATCCCTGCGAAAGGCGGATTGATAGGCTGAAAAAGTTCTTTCTGGCGAGTGAGGGTGTTGTAAAGGGATAAATGGTGTTTCATATTCAGTAAAAGCGTTAACTCAAAACAGGCTTGTTTTTCATTTGCCCGATATGCATCAGCATTTCTTTTGTCATGGTTGGTAAATCATAAGCGGGTTTCCATTTCCAGTGTTCGCGCGCAACGGCATCGTCAATGCTTTGAGGCCATGTCTCTGCTATTTCCTGGCGGTAGTCAGGCTTATAAGTAATTAAAAAATCAGGCAAATGTTTTTTTATTTCATGCGCAAGCTGCACTGGTGAAAAACTGAATGCAGAAATATTATATCCCGAACGTATTTTTACTTTTTCCAAAGGAGCATTCATCAGTTCAATCGTTCCGCGAATAGCATCCGGCATATACATCATGGGTAAAGTGGTATCGGCTTTCAGGAAACATTCATAGCTGTTTTTATCAATAGCGTCATGAAAAATATTTACAGCATAATCTGTAGTTCCGCCACCCGGAGCGGCAAGATAACTGATTAATCCCGGGTAACGGATGCTCCTTACATCCAATCCGTATTTATGAAAATAGTATTCGCACCAGCGTTCGCCTGCCTGCTTGCTGATTCCATACACCGTGCTGGGTTCCATGACGGTAGTTTGCGGAGTATTTTGTTTTGGAGTCGTGGGACCAAATGCAGCAATGGAACTGGGCCAGAAAACTTTTAGATTTTTTTCTGTTGCGATATCAAGCACATTAAACAATCCTTCCATGTTCAGCTTCCAGCCGAGCTTGGGTTTTTGTTCCGCTGTAGCGGAAAGCAATGCTGCAAGAAGGTAAATCTCTGTAACGTGGTATTTATTTACCACCTTATGAATGGCATTAAAATCCAGTACATCAATAACTTCAAAAGGGCCATTTTCAGCAGGGGTCTTTTTAATATCTGAAGCAATGACGTTATCTGTGCCAAATAATTTTCGCAATTCCCCTACCAACTCGGTACCGATCTGTCCGGCTGAGCCTAATACTAATATTCTCTCTTTACTCATTCAAATTTTTGTTGACAGGCAAAAGTAAAATTTATATTTTACATCCCTGCCTTTTGGTTACAGAGATAAATTTATTTTTACCGGAGTTTTTTTAAAGTTATCGGGTTAATGAGTTATTAAGGCATTAAAAATAAAGCAGAAGGTAAAAAAATATTTTATCCTGAATAACTTAATAACTCAATAACGAAATAACGCTTAGCACAATGGTGAAAAACTTTTTCCGCACATATCGCCCCTACCTTATAATTATTGCGGTTGGTCTTGCCGGTTACTGGCAGGTTGCTTTTATGCATAGCATTTTGAAGTGGGATATGGTGGATCAATATTTTCCATGGCGGTATTTTGTGAGTGAATGTTTACGAAACGGAATTTTTCCGCAATGGAATCCGTATCAGCATTCAGGTTATCCTATTCACGCGGATCCGCAAAGCGGGGTATGGTATCCCGTTGTCTGGATCATCAGCTTTATTTACGGGTATGATATTTATGCCAACCAGTTCGATTTTGTGCTGCATGTAATTCTTGGCGGAACCGGAATGTTTTTACTGATAAGGCACCTGGTTAATAACACGGAAGCAGCATTGTTATGTGGCTGCTGCTACATGCTCTCCGGTTTTTTTATCGGTAATGCGCAACATCTTACCTACATTGTCAGCGGTGCATGGATTCCGTTTATTCTATTTTATTATGGAAGGATGCTTCAAAATAATTCATGGAAAGATATTGTGAGAGTTTGCCTTTGCTTTTTTCTTTTATTAACCGGGGGTTATCCTGCCTTTGCCATTATATTATCTTATTCATTGCTTATAATTTTTATTATTCATTCAATTCATCTTTTCAGAAATAAAAATTTTGTTCTTCTGAAAAAATTTATGCTGAATAATTTTCTTTTTCTCTTTCTGGCCCTGGTTCTCTGTTCAGGATTACTTGTTTCCTTGTTTACCGGTTTCAATTATTTTACCCGAAGCCAAAGGCTTCCCCTTGAAATAATAAACCAGGCGCCTTTTGCTCCCCAGTCGCTGATTTCCTGTTTGCTTTCATTGGTCACAGCCACAGATCGCGAATTTATTGACAGCGATATTTCGATGAGCAATCTTAATTTCGGAACAATATGCTTTGCTGCATTCCTGTTCAGCTTTTTCAGAAAGAAGGAAAAGAAGGAAAAAATAATTCTTGCAGCCGGAATATTTTTTATGCTCGCATCGTTCGGAGCATATACCCCGGTAAGAAAACTCTTATATGATTATGTTCCTTTGATGGACCTGTTCAGGTTTCCAGGCATATTCCGGCTTTTTACGATTACCTGTTTTGTTATTTCTGCAGCATACTCTTTGAAATTTCTTTATGAGCAAAAAAATAATATTAAGAAATTAAGAATTATCCTTATTTCTTTTTTGCTGTTTTATTCATTGATGATAGCTTTTGCTTTTATAAAGGACTCTTTATTTAATCTCCAATATTTCGGTGAGCATTCATTTAATTCATTCATTAACGGGTTAAATTTTTGGGAAAGTGCGTTGTTGCAATCGGCTTTACTTTTCATTCTTCTTTTCATTTTCTTTTTTGTTCTCAAAAATGATTTTAAAAAAAACTTCAAATATTTATTCTGGATCGCAATTGCGGATGTAGTAGTTTCTGCACAGCTCAATATGCCGGTGACGGTTACAAGTGATATTCGTTCCTCAAAAATCAGGGAACAGTTATCAAAATTACCCGGAAAATTCCCGGTTCCGCAAAATAAGCCTGCCTGTTTGTTTTCAGATTCGTCAGGAAGCATTCAGCCTTTCTGGAGGAATCTTGGCATTTTTTACAAGCGTCCCCAGTTTGACGGATACAATCCGTTTCATTTAAAAGGATTCGCTCAGTTGAGCAGCGAACCGGCAATTTATAACCCGGTGTTGAAAAATAATATAGCTTTTTTTTCTGACCGTTATTCTTTTTTTTCTGATACCATTCGCGATATATTTATTCTTCAGTCAAAAAGCAATCACCTTTTTTTTAATGAAAAATTGAAAAATGCCCGAATGGACCTTCAAAAGGAGTCTTTCGTGAACTTCGGAGAAATTAAATCCGGTAACCTGGAATCCGCCACATCAGACAGTGCAGAAATAGTTTTATTCAATCCTGATAGAATAAAAATTAAAAGCCATACTGCTTCTTCCCAATTTCTGACATTGATGCAGCACGATTACCCTGGCTGGAATATTACAATTGACGGTCGTGCAACCCCTCATTTCACTTCTGATTATATGTTTATAACCATTTTACTGCCTTCGGGGAATCATCTTATTGAATATTCTTTTGAAAACAAATCTGTTTCTGCAGGACTTATCGTTTCCATCGTTTCATTGCTGGTTTGCCTCGCTTTGCTGGTTGCCAAAAGAAAAAATTATGGAATTGAGAAGGCCCGGTAAGCCTTCAAAACTTCATCAATTGATTATTTGAATATTTTTGCTTTTCTGCATTTGAATAATAAAATCAGGTTTTTTAAGTTATTAGTTTGTTTCCTTTTAACCTTTACTATAAACCAGTATGACTAAGACCAAAATCATTACACTCCTTTTTCTCTTTTTCATTCTTTCAGCCGCTCATGCGCAAAATACCGCCATCGGTCAGTGGAAAGCACACCTGCCGTTTAATAAAGCACGGTTATTGACACAGTCGGATACCAAAATATACTGTGGTGTGGAAGATGGTCTTTTTATCTACAGTAAAACCGATAACAGTTTTGAAACCATTACCAAAGTAAACGGCTTGTCAGATATTCAGCTTTCTGCATTAAATTATTATCCTGCTAAAGACATTCTCCTTGTCGGCTATGAAAATGGAAACATGGATATTTTTCAGGGCAACAAAGTGTATAATGTTGCTGACATAAAAAGAAAGAATATTCTTGGTTCAAAAAGAATAAACAATATTTTATTTTTTGACAACTATGCGTACCTGTCCTGTGCATTCGGAATAGTGGTGCTGAATCTTGATAAAAAAGAAATCAAAGATTCATATTACCTTTCATTATTTGGAAATGCAAATGCCATTTATGATCTTGCCACCGATGGAACCAATTTATATGCTGCTTCTGATTCAGGTGTGTTCAGCGCAAATATTTTTGATCCGAATATAAATTATTTTGGAAACTGGAATACCATCCGGCTCGATACCATACCATCAGAGGTGTGTGACCATATTACCTGGTTTAAAAATAAATTATATATTGCATTTCACCTGACGGGCGATTATAGCGCCATTTTTAATTATGATAATGGTTCATGGATCAATACGCTTATCGGATCACAGGCGCTACACACAATACAAATTGCTAATGATCAATTTATTTTAACAAGCTCAAACGATGTCAAAGTTTGCAAATTTATTGATGGTTCACTTCAGAAAACGTCTGACTTTAATCCACCGACTTTCACTTCTATGAGGGATGCAATATTGGACAACTCCAATATTTTATGGGTGGCAGATGAAATCAAAGGTCTTTTTAAGGCAATAAGCAATTCTTCTTATGAATTTTTTATTCCGGATGGTCCGCACTCTAAACTTGCGGCCGGCATGCAAATTTTGAATAACCAGTTATGGGTGGGCCATAGTACAACAGGGGCAAAATGGGATAATTCTTATTCGGGAGACGGGTTTTCAACTTTCGTGGATGATAAATGGACAACCTACGATAAAACAAACCTGACCAGCCCGATTGTTAACCTGGATACAGTTTATGATTTCATGTCACTGGCAATTGATCCACGAAACAGCAATCATATTTTCCTGGGATCAAGAGGTGCAGGAGTGCTCGAATTTGAAAGAGGAGTTGGCATAAAAAATTATTACAATGAAGCAAACAGCTCCTTGCAATCAGCACAGGGCAATTCCGGAAGCTGTCAATTAGGAGGAATGGCTTTTGATAAAGACTATAATTTATGGATGGCTAATTCAACTACAGCTGCTCCCATGTCTGAACTGAAAACAGACGGCACCTGGCAATCATTTTCTTTTCCCGGTGTTTTTGGCGCACCTCCTTTCCTGGGTGAGTTTTTTATTGATTCCTATGGTCAGAAATGGATGGATAATAACGGAGGGGGCGTGCTGGTATTTGACGACAGTTTTACACTGGGTCCGCGCAAGTATAATTTTTTGAATTCCGATTCAGGCGGCTTGCCCAGCAACGATATCCGGGCAATGGTTGAAGACCGGGAAGGACAAGTCTGGGTGGGAACTGCAAAAGGGGTGGCTGTTTTTTATAACCCGGCTTCAGTACTCGCTCTCCCTGCTGCTACCGCACAGCAGATATTATTGAAACAGGATAATACGTTTCAATATCTTCTTGCTACCGAGGAGGTCACAAGCATTGCTATTGACGGAGCGAATCGCAAGTGGTTCGGTACTACCAATGCAGGCGTATTTCTTATGTCAGCAGATGGTACCCAGCAAATTCTTCACTTTACGGTGGAGAACAGCCCTTTATTGTCAAACAGTATTGCCTGCATGGCCATTAATCAAAAAACAGGTGAAGTATTTATTGGCACTAACCGGGGAATTATTTCTTATAAAAGTGATGCCATTGAGGGAGATGATAAATGCAATGATACTTATGTGTATCCCAACCCTGTTTATCATGAATACGAAGGCCCCATCTCTATTAAAGGACTAATGGCTAACGGAAATGTCAAAATCACTGACATCAGCGGAACTTTGATTTACGAAACCACAGCATTAGGCGGGCAGGCCATCTGGAATGGAAAAAATTTTAAAGGTGAAAAGGCGCACACGGGAGTTTATCTTGTTTTTTGCTCTGACGAGGAGGGGAAAAACACCTGCATTACCAAATTATTGCTCTTCAATTAGAATATCCAAAAAAAATTTCCAATTTTGATGAAATTATTTTCATCCCGATGCTACGCAAAACACGCGGAATAGTATTACATGTTACCGATTATGCAGAAACAAGCCTGGTAGTGAAAACCTACACGGAAGATTTCGGTTTGCAGTCGTATCTTATAAACGGGGTGCGAAAACAAAAATCAAAATTCAAAAACAATTTGTTTCAGCCCCTGAACCTGGTGGACCTTGTTGCTTACCATAAAGCAGGTCATGGATTAAAAAGGATTTCTGAAATCAGCGCTCATCCGCAATTAATTTCTATTCCTTATGACATTGTAAAAAGTTCTGTGGCTATTTTTCTGAATGAAGTTATCGGCCGTTCCATCCGCGAAGAAGAAAAAAACCAGACCCTGTTTGACTTTCTTCACAACGCCATTCAAATTTTAGATTTGCAGACTGTTGATTGTTCCGCTTTTCATTTATATTTTATGATCCAGTTTACGCGTTACCTGGGTTTTTTCCCAAATGGAAATTATTATGAAGACCAAAGTATTTTTAATTTACAGGAAGGGATTTTTCAATTAAACGCTCCGCCACATCCGCATTTTTTAAACAATC
>DATEMK010000092.1:0-2686 GCA_035275625.1 Bacteroidia bacterium | reverse complement strand
TCGATATTGAAAAAAAATTTCCGGAACTGCTCGAATATGTTCAGCCGGGGTTTGAAGTGATGAAAAAAAACCGGTTGAAAAGCCCGTTATTCAGCGAACGTTTTATTCCGCAGGCAGCCACGCTTGAAATATTTTTTGGCGGAGCTTCCGGCTGGTTTCCTTATATACATTACGATCTATACGGAATGTATGCCATCGTAACTCAGGTGTACGGGAAAAAAGAATTCACCCTGTATGCTCCCGGTGATGAAAAGTATTTATACCCGGATGCTGATAATCCATGGATGTCAACAATAAAAGATTACCATCACCCGGATTATGAAAAATATCCTTTATTTAAAAATGCGACCCCCACTTCGGTAGTTGTTGCCCCGGGTGAAACGGTGTATGTGCCCAAAGGATGCTGGCATACTGCGCGCTCCATTGAACCCACCATTTCTATTGCCCAGGATTTGCTGATGCCGCAGAACTGGGATGTTTTCAGCCGCGATGTGGTGTACTATAAAAATAAAGAAAGCAAAATGAAAGGATTAATTTTTAATTATTACCTGAAGGCTGTGCAGCAGGGAATGAACATACATGAAAAGTTTATTTCGGCTTATTGAAGTCAGAAGTCGGAAGTCGGAAGTCAGAGGATTGAGTCCATCTACATTTTGATTATTTTTTTAACAAGAAACTTTTCACCAGCGAATATTTTTAAAAAGTAAATTCCTGCAGGAAATTTTTTGATATCAAAGGAAAGCTGATGTTTCCCTGCTGTTTGCTTTTGCTGAAAAAAAGTTTTCATTTTCTGATTGACAGCGTTGTAAATATCAATTTGCATGCCTGCTGTTTTTTCTAACGTGAAATTTAAAATCATTTTATCTTTTACAGGATTCGGATAAACTGAAAAATCAGAAAGGCCCGGAATAATGTTTTTAACTGATAAAAATAAACTGTCAAATTCATATACACGGTTAGTTGACTGCGAATTCAGCCCCCAGACGTGATTATTTGCGCTGCAAAGGCCTAAAGGATAATCAAGGCACCAGGGCATGGAATCAATTACAGTTCCATTGCTTTTATCAAAATGAAGCAATTGTTCGCCTGTGGGCCCGAATACTTCTAACCCATACAAATTATTATTAAAAATTTTTAAAGGGAGCACCTGGCGATTGATTTCAAATGAATCAACCAAAGCCCCGGTTGATGCATCAATTCTCATAAGCGTCTGATCAAGATATTCTGTTATCCATATAAAACCATTATCCCATGCACAGCCGAAATTATTAGGGTCAAGATTGGATGTAGGTAAATTATATTGTAAAATAACCGATCCGCTGGAAGGATCAAGCTTATAGATAATTCCATCATTTTCCACAATGAACCACAAATAAGTTCCGTCAAAATCAAGATCACCTCCTCCCATACTATTAATACCGGGATTAGGCAAAGTTCCGGACGGAATACCGTTTATATCATATTTGTAAATGTAAGGCGAAAGGAAATCTGACGCATAAAAATAAGTTCCGTCAAATGCTAAACCGGATGTCCAGCCAACATTGGTTGGAAATGAAAAAATAGTATCGCAGGCAACTGTCGCTTTAGCTGCCTGGAAGGGCGCAGCTTTTCCAGTTGGCTTTGCGGCAATAAATTTATTTTGAGCAATTGAAAATTGAAATGAAAATAAAGTAAAACAGATTAAAGGCAGCAGCGTTTTTTTCATAAGGCAAGGATTTTTCTACACCAAATGTATAATTATTTATTATGTTTCAACAATAAGTTAAAGTCTTTCAGGCAAACATTTTTCATTTGTTTTGCCAAAAACACTGGTGTTTAACCTTCTTTAACCCGGAACATTAAACTTTAAGACTTAAAACTTAACCTTCTTTCCTGTTAATAACTTCTCAAATCCTGCCGGCCAAATTCAAAAACCAATTATTTACTTTGGGATTGGCAAAAGCGTATTCGAAAAGGAAAAGAGAAAGGAACGCACAGCCAGCGCCAATGAGCAGATCAATGATATAATGATGGCCTGAATAAACTGCAGCGAACCAAATGCCTGATAAGAAAATAAAGAATAATAAATTCATCCAACCCATTCTTCGCCTGATCCCGAAATAAAGCAGCACAACAGGATAAGCGGCATGAAGCGATGGAATGGCTGCAAAAATATTTGCGTTCTTTGAGTATAATGAATGAAAAAGTGCGATGCCGAAGTAATCATCAAACCGTGAAAGCCCGGCTGTGCTTGCTGGTGTGTTAAGGTTAAAATCAAAGCCGTACTGATCAATATACCAGGGCGGAGCGGCCGGATAAAGATAGTAAATGATAAACCCGATAAAGTTTGTAAGAACAAAAGCATACGCGAACCGGATAAAATTAAGTTTATCTTTTACCAGCAAATAAACCGCAAATAGCAACGGGACAGGAACCCAGTTAATGTAAAAAAGTCCGGCAATAATGTCTGAAACAACATGGGTATGCAGTTTGAAAAATTCATTTGGGGTAAGTATGTTCCCGTTCACAGAAATTCCGAAAAGGGATTTTTCAAAATCATAAGGCTGACGGATATGAACCGTGTTCACCATGTAATTGGGACAAATGCGCATAGAATCATACACTATCCAGTAGATGACGAAAATAAAAAATGCGGTGATGAATCTCCGGGTGGAAGGATGCAGGAAATAAGCCGTCAGGCAAAAAC
>DATEMK010000091.1:0-4569 GCA_035275625.1 Bacteroidia bacterium | reverse complement strand
AAATAATTTCCGTTTCTCTTAACTTCTCAATTTTGATTTCCTATCAATCATTTAATCATAAAAATCATGGTTCAGACAATTAAACTTATTGATTGAGAATTAAACTCTTCAAGATAAATATTGAAGAATTAATAGGGGATTACAGAGAGTAAAGCTGCATAGCGAAAAAGGAAAACCCAGTAGGTGTTGCGCGATCTGCCGGGTTGTGAGCTTCAATAAGTGTAAATGGGTATTTTCTACAGTTTAATAAATTTTAACGCAGGCTGTTTATTGCTTTTCAGTCGAACATAATAAAGCCCATCCGGTAAATCAGCAATATTAATTTTCGTTGTTGCTGCTGATGCGGTTATTGATCTTGTTAAAAGGCCGATTGCACTATAAATTTGAATCTCTTCTTTTACAGAGTATTTCGTAAATTTAATGCTAATGGTCCCTGATGCCGGGTTTGGAAATATACTCCAGGATAATTCCTGGACTCTTTCCTCTATACCAACTACACCACAATCATATTCAAGAACGGCATAGGTAGTATCTAAAGGACAATTGGAGGTTGGGACAATGACTTTACATTCGTATTTTCCTTCTGCCGATATAAGCAACGTGTCTTCATTGGTCATTAAAGGTAAGAGCGAATCATTTTTAAACCATAGTATAGTTTCTAAACCTGATAAGAAACCGTTTATATGTAATACAGCAAATGCTACAGTATCTCCAACGCAAGGGTCACCAATTCCGTCAAAGTAATAACCCGACCATTGAGGAGAGCCTGTAAATTGTTCTGACAATTCAGAACAACCGTTAACGGTAGAAAGAACACTAAATCCCGAAACATTATATTGATAATAATTTGCCAGGTATTGATTGGTTTCAGGTAAAGCAGCTCCATAAAACCATTGATAGGAATCAGCAGGTTGCGTCCAAAGTGTATCATACTTGCACACCCAGGGATTAGATGTATAAACGGTTGGTGTATGGCTGCAGAATTGAATAACAGTATCGGCAAAGCTGGTGTGCAATCCCTGCAGATCACAATTGGTGGTGGTTAAAGTTACCGTGTATGTTCCATTGCTTAAATAGGAATGTGTTACAACAGGAATGGAATCAGTTGAACCATCTCCAAAATCCCAAAACCAGGTTTCATTAAAACCCAGGCCCGCTGCGTGAAAAATTACCTCATTAGTACCGGAACCTATCTCATAGACAATTTTAGCCATTGGTGGTTTCTTAAAATCCCACAATGGCAGGCTGTCGAATACTTGTGTTTTTGCTGCATCTCTTATGATGGAAGCATCGGTTGCATTTAATCCAAAATCGAAAGTTATCAATGCAGGGTCTTTTTTAAAAAGCATTGCATAAAAGCAACATGCAGCAGCATACGAACCCTCTGCCGAAGGATGACTTTCGTCCAGCTGGTACAATTCAATGCCCGGAAAATTTTGCCGGATGTAATGCCACACCACTGAAACAGGAGATACTTCTCCATGAATATTAGCCGTAAGGCTTAAATAACATACCCTCAGGGCAGAATCCATACTCTCATAAGTACACATTTCAGGAAAGTCAGGGCAATTTACTGCATCCCCGTTTTTTCTTCCCCACGTCATATAGGGCATTGTTACTGCACATGCATTATATTGTTTTACCAGTTGATATAACGCCCCGGCACCATTGGTAAATTGATTGTTTGCCATAATAGGCTCCTGGCTTTGCCCCTGCATAACTACATAATCCCAGCCACCGGCCATTATTTTACTTTGGCTGACAGCATCCAGGCTGTGATCAATTAATTGATATCCTCCGGGAGTGTGACTGTCAAAAACTAACGTATCCCCGGCTGACAACGCAACGTCATGTACAAGCTGTGGCAGATCATTAACGTACGTGTAGCTGTTGCCCAGGAACAGAACTTTATAGCTGAGCTGCGCTTTTAATTCATTCCCTGAAATACAGAAGAATGATGAAAACAAAACGATAAGAAAATGATCTATCTTATTGATGATGGAATGTTTTCGCATTTGAAAGTTTAAAAGAATTTATCGCGTATTTAAATTATCCATAACGGAGAAGGAAGGGTAAAGATAATAAAGAATCGTTTGCAGGGGCTACAATCGTTGGCGGACTTTCCAAAAATGATGACGGCATGTTTTATTTTGGAAAAATTATTGATGGAAAAATTAAACTCTTCAAGGTAAATTAAATATTGAAGAATTAATGGAGGATTACAGAGAGTAAAAGTAAGGGATTGAAAAACCTTACAGGAAGCTGCGCTGACCTGTCAGCTGGTGGGCTTCAGTCAATCCCTGCCTACCGGCAGGCAGGTTTCACAATCTTTCCTTTCTTCATCACTCCGTTTTTATTTCTCACTTCGTAAAGATAAATACCTTTTGCAAGTTGTTCTGTATTTATGACAATTGTGCGGGTAAATTCCTGCTGTAAAAGCTTCCTGGAAAGTAAATCGTATATAATCACTTCAAAATTATCATCATCATCAATAAAAATATTCAGAGCGCTGTTAAAAGGATTAGGATAGACACTTGAGCCCAGGTGAGAAAGATTATCAGAAACCGAAAGCAGGTTACCTGCTTCAGGACAAGCAGCTATATCACCCGCAGTAAAGCCAATATTTTTAATTGATGCAAAGTTAACCGTGTTTCCTGTTTTGACCCCTTCAAATAATTCATTGGTTGTAACAGCATACAAACGGTTGCCTACTATTGCCAGGCCTCCGCCTCCATTGGTTATACCTGTTGTAGCGAAAGTATCAATAATTATTCCGGCCGTGTTATAAACCACAATTTGCTGTGACACATTATAAAATATATAAAAGTTTCCCAAATTGTCTGTTGCTATATCATAAAACGCATTTAAAGAAGAAGTATTAAGATTTGAAAGAAAGAGTGTTCCGTTTGCTGTGCCATCGTAGCGATAAAGCGAATTGCCATTACCGTCTAAATTAAAAATAAAATTTGCCGTACCTCCGGGGTTTACCGCACCAAATGCCCCTGCTGTGTGATTGGTATTGGTCCAGCCGGTTCCATTCCAGAAAAAATAGGGCTGCCCAGTCTCGACAAAATACATTGTTTGGGGCCCTGCTGCAGAGTCAAGGTTGGCATTTATAGAGATTCCCCCGGCACTGCTACCGGGAGTTGATGTAACGTAAATCGGGTTTGTAGGATTGCTATCCACACTATCAATCCGGTAAATTTCACCGGAATAATTTGAAAGATAAACCGAATGCATATCACGACCGCTGCATTGCAAATCCAATTGCGCGTGGCCGTGGCTGTAAACAAATAGTAACCAGGTAAAATAAAGCTGCTTGTTCATAAATTTAAGTTTTAAATGAATTTTTCAAAAATATTAAACAATTTCCGTTTCTGTTAACATCTAAGTTGTGCTTTTCCTGTCCATCATTTAATCATTAAAATCATAGCTTGTCCCGCAAAGCGGGAGTTCAGACAATTAATTAAACTCTTCAAGATAAATATTGAAGAATTAATGATGAATTACAGAGAATAACATTGCATTTTAATTACTGTTATAAGTGTTTAGTTACTTTTGCAAATAATAAAAAAATAAAATTTGATTACAAAAAATGAAAACCAAACTATTAGTTACCCTCTCAATTGCCATTTTCACTTTTACAGCAAATGCACAATGCCATTACATTCCGGCAACTTCAACATCCATAGACACTTTGTCTTATACCTTTTCGGGAGGTTATTTTGGGAGCTTTGGTTGTGCGCCCATTGACCCCACTTATTGGATGTCAGGATATGGAGATTCCGCTACAGTAACCTTTGTAAACATTCAATCATACCCTTCTGTCAGGGTCTGGGGACTTAACTCCGATGACACAGCAGCTATAGCGGTGAACGGAGTTGATTACCCGTTAGATTCAACTACTGCATGGTATGACCCGAAAGTAGTGTGCGGAAGCTCGCCAGGTCCCGATGGAATTCATTTCTCAAATGGCAAAATTACAGGACCGGTTGTTAACAACTGGTCTTACCAGGACATTTATATAAACCAGGCAAATGTTTCAACCATTCTTGTAAGAGGTATCAGCGGTGCCGGATGGGGCTATGCCGGTGCCTCCGTTGATTGTCCTCCCATAACTTCAGGAACTGAAGAAAACGCGGATGACAATTTTATTAATGTGTTTCCCAATCCGGGTAATGGAAAAATTAACATTGCATGCCTCTCCACAATAGATGAGTTAAAATTAACTGATTTGTCAGGAAGGATTATTTATACACAGAAACCGCATGAAAAGAGCATTTCATTGCACTTAGGGATTCCCGGTATTTATTTTCTCATTGTAAAATCCGGCAACAAAATAAAAAACAGCAGAATAAATATTTGTAATTAATATTAATACCTTAATTTCCCTCTCCTCATTTTCCTCCTCCCGAAAAACATAAATCTCAGAAAGTGCCCGCGCGGCAGCCCTCCCCTTTAGGGGCTGGGGGGGTGCAAGCCCGCCTTGTATTCTTAAATTAAATTAAAATCATTATTTTCGTTTCGGATTTCTTTGCTTGTACAGATCCAATCTTAGGTGGAGATAAT
>DATEMK010000090.1:0-3336 GCA_035275625.1 Bacteroidia bacterium | reverse complement strand
TATTGTTTATAATCAACCGGAATGTGTTTATCAGTTAAATACCTTATTCAACTGTGCAAGACGGGAAGGAAACAAGAAAAAATGAAGGACAGACTTAATAAAATATTTTACAGGTTAAAAAGTTTTCCTTGTTTTGAAATGAAAAATAATAAATGCCGTGTGTAAGATTTTTTCCATCAATGGTAATCCATGAAACGCCTTTTGTCAAAGCTTGTGATCCCTGCGAAATTGTTTTGCCGACCATATCGGTGAATTTATACCGGGCATGATCACCGGCATTATTTTTTATGAAAATTTTTATCAATTGATTGTGGTGATCAACATAGGTGCTGACCAATTCAACTTTCTGCCCGGTGAAGGTAACCGGTACTATTTTAGAAAAATCTGAATTACCATTGTAATCAACCTGCTTTAACCTGTAATATAAAATGCGTGAATCTGATCCATGCTTATCGGTGAATGTGTAATTTGATGTGATTGTTGAATTTCCGGCTCCTTTAATTCTTGCCACCTGTTCAAAGTACATTCCATCCATGCTTTTTTCAATAAGAAAATAATCATTATTTATTTCAGAAGCCGTGATCCATTCCAGTTGCACCTCCTTTTCAGGAAGAGGTGAGGCTGAAAAATAAGTAAGCTCCACTGGCAACGTAAAACTAAGCGGACAAACGGTGGTCATATCAGCCAATGGGGATTGTGTATTTAATACAATATTCACAGCATTTATTCCTGTCAGGATACCGGGATTCCAGTTTTGAACAATGATATTCGGAATAAATTCAATGTGCGTTCCCGGATTTTTGCAAGGGATCAAGCCTACTTCATTTGTCTTTAGCAAAACCGTTCCTGCCATCTGGCGTTTCCCGGTAAAGATATATCCCCCGTCAGATGTGAGCCTGCCTGACTGCGAACCCATTGTTGCAATTCCATCCCAGGAATAAACCCTCGACCATTGCATGTTAAAATTAACATCTGTTTTCAACAGTTGCGCCTGGTCGCCAAAATCGGAATAGCCTCCCATTCCGCAAAAGAAAAATCCTCCGTCAGGTGTTTGTTCAGCGGATGAAAACCCGCTCTGAAAAAATAGCAACGGATTGGTTTCAAGAAATTTTGCGGTGATAAAAGCTCCCGTACTGCTTATTTTAAGTATATAGGGATAGTTATTTTTCATTGCCATATGGTCTTGATCCATTGCTCCTGCAATAATAAAATCGCCTGAAGAGCTTTCAATAATATCTAATCCTACAGAAAATCTCATTACCGTATTATCGTGGTCATAAGATTTTGCCCACAATAAATTGCCTGCTCCGTCAGTGCGAAAGACACAAAGATCAGCGGGATGTGTGCTCACCGTTGTTCCAACCACTGCATATCCCCCATCTGCAGTCTGACGGACCACATAAGTGAACGATTCTGCGGTGCCAAGGTCACGGCAGGCAATCTGGTATTTTTTTTCCCATTGAATGTTTCCGTTCGCATCTGTTTTAATAAGTATTGCATACGTATTTCCAAAAAGGCTTACAGGTGCAGCATCATGAAATCCGGAAACAATGTATCCGCCATCAGCAGTTTGCCTTACACCATATCCAAGTTCATCTTTGCCTGTATCAAAAATTTTGGACCATGTGATAGCGCCATTCGCATCAGTTTTTACTAATACAATATCATTGCTGTCAGGAGGCCATACAATATCTTTATTATGAAAGCCGGTGATTATATATCCGCCATCCTGCGTTGGTTCAAACCACCTGGCAATGACGCGCTCATTAAGGCGGTTATAAATTTTTTCCCACAGAAGATTTCCGCTGTTATCCGTGCTGAAGAAATGAATGCCTGTCGAAGTTAATGGCGACATAATGTGCCAGTGCCAGTTGAAATAGAAATCTGTTCCGCCCGCAACTACAAACGAATTTGCATTCACTTCACGTACCGCATAGCCGTTGTTTCCCCTGTTATACATTCTCATAAAAGTGGCCGGCTGGGAAAAAGAAATATTGAACAAAACGAATACCTGCATTAAAACCCATACAACTTTCAGTACCGGGTTAACGGAATTAAATTTCATTCGGAGGGGTATTTTTTTATTTTTCAAACCAGGTTGTTTATTAATTTTTTCTTTCGAAAAAATTCTGATTTAAGTAATAAAACTGAGGTTGTAAATAAGACTTCTAATATTATTAAAAAGGAAATCTACAAATAAAGTTCTTCAAAAATCAAAGTGCCCGAAAAAAACAGTGAAAAATCATACTTTAATATTACTATTAAGTTTTCTGAATAAAACGGTAATTTATTCAGGGAAATGCACAAATGATTCCGCCCATAACAGCAAAACACAATGTCCAGTAACCTGCATTAATAAAAATGTATTTAAAGCTCTTGCGTTCAAACAGCGCATTAATTGCGATTATAGGAAAAACAAAAAAAATGCCGCTGATAGTTCCGTGCAAAGCCCCGTGTTTAAATGTGCGGAAGTTGTTCCCGTATTTCTCCATGAATCCTGAAATGAATTTGCCAATCTCTGAATTGGGATCGTTAAACCCCGGTTCATTTGCAAGAATAGAATAGAAGCTCCATTGATGTATAACGATAAAATTCATGGTGAAGGCAATAAAAATGCTGAAAACAAAGGTAAGACCGAAGACAAGCGGCATGTTAGCGCCTTTGGCTTTTTCTTCTGTCATGCCCGAAGCATTCATCCAGGCTGTACCAAATACTTTAGGATTGTACCAGATAAATCCTATAATTAAAGGAACGATTGCTGCAAGAAGAATAATTAAAAAATTAGGTATCATAATTTTCGTTTTTAAAATGGAATAATTTTTTGAAGTGCCGAAAATACACTTTTATTTGAATGCGGGACTTGATAGTGAATCAAATTGCTGATAAAGTAACCGGGAGGATTTTACCATTAAAATAGTTGTGTCCTGTAAAGGCAAAGTCAACAATGAATTGCGCCATTTGCTGAGGTGAAACCGCAGCTGTGTAACCCGGAAATGCTTTGGCTAACATTTCAGTCTGCACTGAACCGAGCGCAAGGCAATTCACAGAAATATTTTTATTTTTAAATTCTTCGGCAAGGCATTCCGTCAGGTTCGCCAGGGCTGCTTTGCCCGAACTGTAACCGGAAAGTCCGCGGAATTTAGAACTGCCCTGGAAACCGCCATAGCTGCTGATATTAACAATATGTGTTTTATTTGTTTTTCCCATTAAAGGTAAAATAGTCTTTATTATTTTCACCGGGCCGAAAACATTTACCTTGTACATATTGAGCCAATCTGTTTCTGATAATTCTTCAAATGGCTTGTTGATCAGAAGTCCGGCATTATTAATAAGCAA
>DATEMK010000089.1:0-14439 GCA_035275625.1 Bacteroidia bacterium | reverse complement strand
AGAGGTAATTAAAGATTTAAAAGCAAAACAGTTTATTGAAAAAATGAATACCGCGATGGCTGGTGCGGCAAACATAGATGCACTGGCATCAAAGCTCGGACAAGCCGCCCTGGCAGCTTCAAACGTAAATTTTGGCGCTCCTTACATTCAAAATATAGGAATGGAACCTGCTTTGGTCGGAACCATTTTTACGCTCAAGCAAGGACAAATTTCCAAACCCATAAAAGGCGAAACAGGCGTTTATGCCGTACAGGTTGAAAGTTTCACCGAACCTCCGGCATCTAAAGATTTTAAACAAAACCAGCAACAGCTTGTTCAGCAATTGGGCGGACAATCCACTTATGGAGTTTTTAATGCTTTGAAAGAAAAGGCAAATGTGGTGGATAATCGCGGGAAGTTTTATTAATCCGTTTTTCTGCCTTTATCAGCAAAATAGTTCCGGGAAAGGAATTCACCGAGAATGAATTTAATCTTAAAACTTTAAAGGTTAAACCTCAAACCCTCACTTCTTTATTAATTTTGCATAAAAATTAAGAAAAATGAATATGTTCTATTTGTTAATGATTGTATTGATGCTGGTCGGATGGCTGATTCAAATGCAATTGAAAAGAAAATTTAAAGAATATGCCGAAACACCGATAAGTTCCGGGCTGAGCGGATGTGAGATTGCCGAAAAAATGCTTCACGATCACGGCATTTCAGATGTAAAAATTATTTCTGTTGAAGGCCAGCTGACCGATCATTATAACCCGATGGAAAAAACCGTCAATCTTAGCCCGGATGTTTACTCAGGAAGAAATGCTGCCGCTGCCGCTATAGCTGCGCATGAATGCGGGCATGCCGTGCAGCACGCTCATGCTTATGCAATGCTGAATCTTCGTTCAGCATTGGTTCCGGTAGTGAGCGCAAGTTCAAAGTACCTGATGTGGGTATTGCTGGCAGGAATATTATTGATAAATACTTTTCCGGGACTGCTTCTTGCAGGAATTATAATGTTCGCATTGACTACCATCTTCAGCTTTGTTACGCTGCCTGTAGAATTCGATGCCAGCCGCAGGGCGCTTGTATGGTTGGAAACCAGCCGTGTTGCCACCAGCCTTGAACACAGCAAAGCAAAAAACGCTTTATGGTGGGCAGCTATGACTTATGTGGTTGCAGCATTGGCTTCACTTGCAACACTGATGTATTATGTTATGATTTATACCGGGAGAAGGAATTGAAAACACTATTGCTAAATTGCTAAATTGTTGCTCTGCACTGTTTTTTAACAATTTAGCAATTTAGCAATTTAACCATTCTATTTAAAATCTCTTTTCTTCTTGAAATACTCCTTCATCAACTCCGAACATTCTTTTGCCAAGATCCCTGAAACAATTTTTGTTTTCGGATGAAGTATAACTCCTTTACATTTTGAATATCCGCGCTTTTCATCAAACGCGCCAAAAACAATTTTTGAAAGCTGTGTCCAATAGCCTGCGCCAGCACACATCAGGCAGGGCTCGATAGTTACGTACAGCGTGCACTCATCCAGGTATTTTGAATTTAAATAATTACTTGCCGAGGTAAATGCTATCATCTCCGCATGTGCCGTTACATCATTGAGCTTCTCTGTCATATTATGCGCACGCGCGATGATCTGATCATTACACACAATCACGGCCCCGATAGGAATTTCATCGGCATCAAAAGCTTTCTTTGCTTCCTGCAAAGCAGCTTTCATGAAATATTCGTGTTCTTTCATAGTTTGAAGGTGGAGGTTTTAAGTGGACCAAAACCTTCAAACCTAAAACAAAAAAATCAGCTTTAAAAAAATTAATTTAGTTTTGCCTTAACAAACCTAAAAAAATCACCATGAAAAAGAACACAATTTTAAAAATTGTCGCAACTTCCGTTACGATATTATTTTGCCAGGCAACTAATAACCCGGCAATTGCGCAGGGCGCTTATGTAACTGCCGGAATGGGTTATAACCTGGCGGCCGGTTCAATGGTAATAGGTTATAACACCACTGAAAATGGCTTTACGGGAATAAGCCAGACAGCAGTAAGCGGATCCCTTGGAAAAGGAATAAGTTTCGGAGCTGGTTTCGGCTATATGTTTAGTAAAAATGTGGGTGCTGAATTAGGGTTTTCCTACTTATCCGGTTCCACATATAAATTTACCTATACCCATATAGAGGATTTTTCTGGCGAATCTTTTACCTCTACCTCAAAAATAAAAGGAAAAATGATTCGCCTTACACCTGCAATTAAGATAACGGCAGGTGAAAAACTTAGACCTTATGTTAAATTTGGTGTGGTTATAGGAATATTGCCTAAAGCCGAGGAGGAAGGTTCATCAACCGACCTGATTTTTGGTCTTAATTCGACTGACAAATATTCAGGCGGAACTTCCATCGGATGGATGGGCGCTTTGGGACTTGATTTTAATTTATCGTCTATGTTTTCCATTTTTTTAGAGGTAAGTACCATTAATCAATCATGGTCTCCGGGTAAGGATGAGTATACCCGGCCCGACATTGATTATTCTAATGGTTATCCGATACCTGTTGTTAAATCAGGAACTACTACTTATGTAGAAACAGATACAGGGAAACCTGATGAGCAAAGCAAAGGATACATTCCTTTCAGCAGTTTGGGAGTCCATACAGGAATAAAAATTTCATTTGGCGGAGAAGCGGCAGCAGCTAAATAAAAGTTAAAAAAAAATTAAAGAGGAAGCGGTTTATATTGCTTCCTTTTTTTTATTAAGAAGGTTTGAAGAAATATCGGGCATTTAAAAATATCCTGTTTTTAACACCCAAATTTGACTTCAATTACAAACAATCTGCTGTTCAAAACATTATAAGGATGTTTAAAAATATTCATGCAAAAAATAAAAAATATTTTACTTTTGCTCCGAAAATTCAAAAAAAGAAACAAAACTTAAACTTAAATCAAAATAAAAATGAAAAGACAACTAGTAAAAATCATGATGGCAGGAGCCGCTTGCATAGTGCTTGCTGCAGGAACAACAATGGCGCAGAACGGCAGATTCTCCGTTGGCGCTGAATTAGGATTACCCTTAGGAACATTTGGAGACGGTTCAGGCATTGGTTTCGGGGGTACGCTTCGTTATGAATTACCGCTGGGAGATAAGATGGGATTAACAGGAACTGCCGGATACATGGTTTTTTCCGGTAAGGAATTTACTATTTCCGGTGGTGGTGTCATACCTGATCAAACAGTTAAAGGAAACAGTTCAGGAATAATTCCTATCCAGGTAGGTTTCAAATATTATTTCAACGAAGCTCAGGATGGTTTTTATGCAATGGCAGAAGTGGGTGTTCACATGGCAATGGTTAAAGTTGCTACTTATGACTCTAATGGTTTACCAACAGGAACCGAAACTGAATCAAGCACTAATTTAAGTTATGCACCAGGATTAGGTTATCACCTCGCTAATCTTGATTTTGGTTTAAGATTCCAGCTATTCACACAAAAACATACAGAAGAAACTATTGTCGGGCCTATTTCTGCAACCACTACAAGCAGCTATATTGGCTTAAGAGTAGCTTACGTTTTCGGAGAAAAATAATTAAAAAACATTTTTGTAAAAAAGGGGATTCAATTGATTCCCCTTTTTTTATTTATACCACACTATTTTATTGGGTGAATAATTTTTTAAGTCAAAAAATACTTTAAAGATTGAAAATATTTACTTTTGCCTTTAAACAAAATTTAAACCTAAATGAAAATCAAAATGAAAAAATTATTATTGATGTTGGTATTGCTGGTGCCTGCATTAGCATTCGGCCAATCAAATGAAAGCGGAACTATACAGATTGGAATAGGCGGAGTGGGAATAGTTGGTGGCGCCTCCATTACTTCAACTTACCAGCCTGATACTTCAATTAATTTTCCTGGCGGGCCGTCTAAAAGCAGTGCTGCCGGATTTAAAGCCGGTTTTGGAATAAAGGCACAATATGGTATTGCTGAGTTCATCAGCGCAGGTATTTACATCAGGAGGGAAGCCGTTGCGTACTTAGTAACCGATGAGAATTTTGATTATTATGGTTCTGATGGAGGCGGGCATATTGATGCTACTGATTTCGCTCTCGGTGTAGAAGCTAAGTTTTATGTTGTCAACAAAGACCGTTTTAATTTATTTTTTGGCCCTTCCATTGGATTTACAACAGGAACGGCTAAACTGAGAGACTACGTTCTTGACGTGAAAGGAGGCTTAAGCGGACTGAATTATGGTTTAGGCGGGGGAATTAACTGGTACTGGGGAGACCATGTAGGCATGTCTTTTGATTTTGGATACACCGGACAATCATTAAGCGGTGAGCCGGATGATCTTAATGATTTTGATCCCTCTTATGGTGAAATACCTGTCACAAAATATAAAATCACCGGAGGAAACGTTTACATTGGTTTAGCATTTATTGCAAAATTCGGAGGTAATTAAAAACTGCATAAAATAAAAAAGGGGGTTCATCTGAATCCCCTTTTTTTATTTTATGCGATGAATTATTTTTGAGCTGTTAAAAAAATAATTCCTGGATTTATTTACATTTACCCGGGTCACACCTAAAAGGAAAATACTTTAACCGCTGAATGAAAAGCAATTTGAAAAAACTATTGGTGATGGCAGCGCTGCTTATGCCTGCTTTGCTATTCAGCCAATCAAATCAAAAGGGAACTATTCAGTTAGGATTGGGAACAGGGGTAACATTTGGAGGCACCGCTGTGAAAGTATCATTTGATACTTTAGGAGAAGTAAAAGGAAGCGGTGTTGATGTAAAATTCAATTATGGAATAAAAGTTCAGTATGGGATGTCTGAGGTCCTGAGCATCGGGGGATTTGTTAAAAGAGAATCGGCTGTTTTTGCCAGCTCTTATACGTATGATAATTTATATTTTACTCCCCCTGCAACCAACATTCATACTTCCGGGTTTTCTTTCGGAACTGAAATTAAATATTATGTGACCAATAAAGATTTTTTTAATTTATTCGTAGGGCCTTTTTTTGGTATTTACACGGGCAATGCCACGCTTACGGTTTATAACGCGCATGGAGACTTAAAAGGATTTAACTATGGTTTAGGTGGCGGACTCAATTGGTATTGGGGTGATCATGTTGGCATGTATCTTGACTTTGCTTTGAGCGGTCAGACTTTTAGCGGTGAACCGGATAATCCTGACGACTTTAAAAATCATGAGGAACAAGTCACCAAATATAAAGTGACCACCAAAGGTATTTACGCATGTCTTGGGTTTATCGTAAAATTCGGAGAGGAATAAAAAAATCAATTTTATTAAAATGTGATCTCATCCGGTTATCCTTTTTACGTTAAACGATTCATCACTATTTTAGTGGTAAATTATTTTAGAGGTGGCAAAAAAAATTTTAAGGTTTGAAGTCATTAATGAGTATGATTTTTTATTGCTTGCCGTTATTTGCAGTTATAAAGATTACCGTTTGTGCTTTGAATTGAACCAGCAATTAAAATTAAAATTGAAACGGGAAAAAGACCTGGAGGTTTTAAACAGGCAAAAAAACAAAAGCACATTTTCAAATTTTTATTTTTCTTCCCCCGATAACGAACAATTCAGAGTGATTAACAATAAAGGAGGAACACGGGCATTTATTCCTGAAATGAAAACCATTGATTATTTTATTATGATAAAAAATCTTACCTCCAAAAAAAGCGTGGATGAACTTATCGCCCGGATAAAAAAAATAGAAATCATCAGCGGTGTTTATGAAATGGATCCGAATGAATTGAAATCGGCTGAGAATTTTTTGATGTGCGAATAACTAATCTTTACGAATTTACGAATAGCAAATGTCATTTCTTTAGCTGTCACTTTGAAATTTCAATTCAATATTTCGTAATAGTGACGATTCGTTATTCGTAAATTCGCAATTATTCGTTATTCGTATTTATGAAAAAACATAAGAACAGAACAAAAATTATAGCCACCATTGGTCCGGCTTCCATTTCAAAAGAAGTGATGGAACGAATGATTAAACACGGGGTGAATGTTTGCCGCATTAATGCTTCGCACGGGGATCATAAAATGCAGCAGGAAATAATAAATAACGTTCGAAAACTGAATAAGAAACTGGATGTGCATGTTGCGCTCCTGTATGATCTTCAGGGGCCGAAGCTAAGAATAGGAGATGTCATAAATAATTCAGTGATTTTAGAAGAAAACGGAGAAGTAGAATTAACAATAAAAGAATGTTTCAGCGACCATAAAAAAATTTTCGTCAAATATCCTTTGTTTCACAATGACATCCAGGTAGGAGATACGGTATTGATTGATGATGGAAAAATAGAATTGCTCATCGTTAAAAAGAATAAAAAAGATTCCGTCATCGCAAAAGTTATTCATGGCGGAGCCCTTTCTTCCAAAAAAGGATTGAATCTTCCATACACAAAAATTTCTTTATCATCACTGGGTGAAAAAGACAAGAATGACCTGGAATTTGCATTAGAAAATGAAGTAGAATGGATCGGGCTCTCTTTTGTGCGCAAAGCAGATGATGTAAAAGAGCTTAAAAATATTATTCAATCAAAAGGAAGCCGCGCGCGTGTTATTGCAAAAATTGAAAAGCCGGAAGCGTTGCGTGATATTGATGACATCATCGCGGCTACTGACGGCATCATGGTTGCGCGTGGTGATCTGGGTGTGGAGATTGCGATGGAAAAAGTTCCGCTTATTCAAAAAATGCTGGTGAAGAAATGCAGTGTTGCATCCAAGCCTGTAATCATTGCCACACAAATGATGGAAAGCATGATTACTAACTATCGCCCTACCCGTGCTGAAACAAATGATGTGGCTAATTCAGTTTTTGACGGAGCGGATGCCGTCATGCTGAGCGGAGAAACTTCTGTGGGAGCATATCCCGTCAAGGTAGTTGAAGCCATGCATAAAATCATTGCAATGAGCGAAGGAGAAGACAGCATTTATAACCGTCATTTGCCGCCAGAGAAACATTCTGCTACTTTTATTTCTGATTCGATCTGTTATAATTCCTGCATCATGGCGGAACATTCAGGCGCCAAAGCCATTATTGCAATGACACATTCTGGTTACACCGCTTTTAAAATCTCGAGCCAGCGCCCGCATGCTCATGTTTATATTTTTACAGATAATAAAGTTTTATTGAATACACTGAGTCTTGTCTGGGGTGTTGAAGGATTTTATTATGACAAATACATCAGCACTGACGATACGATAAAAGACATTAAAAATTTTTTGAAGAGAAATGGTTTTCTGAAAAAGGATGATCTCACCATAAATGTTGCAAGCACTCCGCTTGAAGATAAAGGAACAGCGAATATGATTAAGCTGAGCGTGATTGATTAGTGGATGATTTGAAAATTTGAAAATGCAAAAAGGAATTTATAAGTAAAAATGGTGCTCTCATCTTCAAATTTCAAATTATCAAATTTTTTTATCTTCAAATTATTTTGTTTTCAAATTGCTTTAAAGCATAGATAGCACTTGTAAAAAGCAAAAATGCTCCAGCCTGGTGCAATACTCCTAAAGTAATCGGCACATTATAAACTAATGTAAACACTCCGAGTAAAAACTGGAGCAGCACTATAACTATCAAAAGGTTTATTGCACGTATATGTTCAGACGATAAAAGTGTTTTGTCTGAAACATCATTTTTCCTTTTTGCATAATACCCTATAAAAAATATTGTCAAAGCAAGCACCCACGCAATGGTGCGATGAATAAATTGAACCACGGAAATATTATTGAACAGGCTGCTCAATCCTTCCGTTTTTATTCCGTAAGATACAGATGATGCAACCCATTCATCACCCATCTTTGGAAACGTATTGTAAATGTGCCCGCCTTTTAATCCTGCCACGAATGCTCCGTAAATTATTTGAAGAACAACAAGAATTAGAATTAAATACGATGCTTTTCGCAGAGAAATAGTTAATGAATTCTCTTTTGTTTTTTTGTGCGGAATGATTTCAAGCATCACCCAAAAAGTAAAACCAAAAGTTATAAATGCTGTGATCAGATGTGTTGCCAGGCGCAAATGACTCACGCGGATATTATTTACCAAACCGCTTTTAACCATGTACCATCCCAGAAAACCCTGCAATCCGCCAAGAAAAAAAAGAAATAGTAATTTATTAAACAGCGGTTTGGATAATTGTTTAGTAAACCAGAAATAAAGAAACGGAATAAGAAAAACGATCCCGATTAATCTTCCGATCAAACGGTGAATGTATTCCCAGAAATAAATTTTTTTAAAATCATTTAACGTATAATCATAATTCATTTCCCTGTACTGCGGAATTTGCTTATAATTATCGAACTCTTCATTCCATTGCTGCTCATTTAAAGGCGGAACGGTTCCCCTTACCAGTTTCCATTCGGTAATAGAAAGTCCCGAACCGGTGAGACGCGTAATGCCTCCAACAATGACCATCGTAAAAATTAAAAAGCACCCGCTGAAAAGCCAGAGAACAATGTTGTGGTTGTAAGATCTCATCTTCTGATTCCTTACTCTTCCTTTGTTTTTAAACCCCTCATCACCAATTGCGCAGTCAACCGGCTTCTCTGCTCCAGCAATATTTCCTTTCCGGCAGAAAGCGTTTCTATCGTTGAAGGAAAGTAATGGCGGATGGTGTAAAGCTCCAGGTTTTCGTTATACAATATTTTGAAATGCGTTTTCAATTCGTCAATCAATGCAGGAATTTTAAACAGGTCATTGTCCATGCAAACCGAAAAACTGATGGCTGAGTTTTGCATCAGGTTAATCTTCACACCGTGTTTTGCAAAAATTCCGAAAATCGTGCTCAGGTTTTCTTCCGCAATAAAAGAAAAATCTTTTGCCGAAATAGTAATGAGCACCTGGTTTGTCTTAAAGATAAAAGAAGGAATTAATGGCTTTGTCAGTGAATTGCGGTCAATGCTTGTTCCCTGCGAATCAGGATTCAAAAAAGATTTTACGTAAAGCGTAATGTTTTTATTTTCGAGCGGCTTGA
This sequence comes from Bacteroidia bacterium, assembly GCA_035275625.1. GTDB lineage: Bacteria > Bacteroidota > Bacteroidia > AKYH767-A > OLB10 > DATEMK01. The sequence goes on along the minus strand of DATEMK010000089.1, from coordinate 5,432 downwards.
TTGTTTTAGGATGAATAACTGATGCGCCATAGTATGCCAATTCAATCGCATCATGGTAACTTATCTTCTCTAACTTCTGAGCTTCTTTAAAGTACTTTGGGTCTGCATTTAAAACGCCCGGAACATCTTTCCAGATCATCACACATTCTGCATCCATACAATGAGCCATGATTGCAGCCGTATAATCAGAACCCTCGCGGCCAAGAGTGGTGGTGAAATTTTCAGAAGTACTGCCGATAAATCCCTGCGTGATTATTAGATTATTTTCTTTGGTAAACAATGCAGGGACTATTTCAGTAATCTTTTGCTGCGTAATTTCCCATTCCACTTTTCCTTCACGCCATGTATCATCCGTACGAATACAGTCACGCACATCCAGCCACGTATTTTTTATTCCTGAATTGTTGAGATATGCGCTGATTATTTTTGTTGAAACAAGTTCGCCAGCAGAAACCACCTGGTCGTATGCAAAACCGTAACCGCGATTTGATTTTTCGTTTAGTGTCCATTCCACTTCTGTAAAAACATTATTTACCTCTGAAAAGACTTTGTCTGACTCATCAGAAAATAATTCTTTCATTATTTTGAAATGAAAGTCCTTTACTTCATTCAGCAATTGATGCGCATCACCTTCATTATGAAAATAAGCATTAACCACTTTTTCCAAAGCATTGGTAGTTTTTCCCATTGCAGAAATCACCACCACAATTTTTTCATTGGAAAATTTTTGGAGAATTGATGTTGCATTTTTTACTGCATCGGCATCCTTAACAGAAGCCCCACCGAATTTGAAAACTTTCATGAGATGATGTGATGATTAGCAGATTAGCAAATTAGCAAATTAAAGAAGCCATTACCTGCTAATCGTCACATTTGCTAATCTGCTAATTGGTTTTTGATTTTGAAGTCGAAATAATCTTATTCAATACTCTCATTATTGAAATAAGTTTTGTGAGCAAATGATCAGGCGAAGAATAATTCTTTGATTTTTTGCATAGTTCCAGCCAGTATTGGCTTTCGTCAGCCTCTTTAGCCGCAACTTTCATTTTATGAATAAAATCGTTATTGCTTTCAGCATTTTGAGCTTCTCTCACATTTGCCCCAATGCTCGTTCCGGATTTAATCAACTGGTTAGATATTACAAAATGTTTTTCGCGTTGCAACAATTCTGAATACTCAACAATATCAACTGCAAAATCAAACGTAAGATTTACAATCAGATTCTCTTCCAATTTTTTCTCATCCATATTAACACCAATTGTATTTTTAAATCTGCTAATCTGCTAATCATCACATCTGCTAATCAATTTTCATTTCCGGAATATCTCCTTCAATAATTAATTTTCCGGCAGTAGCTTTTTTTATTTCTTCAACAGAAATTCCGGGAGCGCGTTCCAATAATTTAAAACCCTGCGGGGTTACATCCAGCACGGCAAGCTCTGTCACAATTCTTTTGATGCATTTAATTCCTGTCAACGGCAAAGTGCATTTAGGTAAAAGTTTCGATTCGCCTGCTTTGTTCACATGCTGCATAGCCACAATTATATTTTTTGCTGAAGCCACTAAATCCATTGCACCACCCATTCCTTTCACCATCTTGCCGGGAATTTTCCAGTTGGCAATGTCTCCTTCTTCGCTCACTTCCATCGCACCGAGAATTGTCAGATCAACTTTCTGTGACCGTATCATCCCGAAGCTGAGTGCAGAATCGAATATAGCAGCACCGGGCAAAAGTGTAACAGTCTGCTTACCTGCATTAATCAAATCAGCATCTTCTTCGCCTTCGTAAGGAAATGGCCCCATGCCGAGTATTCCGTTTTCAGATTGAAGTATTACATTGACTCCTTTCGGAAGATAATTTGCAACCAATGTAGGAATCCCGATTCCGAGGTTCACATACATTCCGTCTTTTACTTCTTTCGCAATCCGTTTTGCGATACCGTTTTTATCTAACATAAATTAATTCTTTTTTCTCACTGTCCGTTGTTCAATTCTTTTTTCATAATTGCTTCCCTGGAATATTCTGTGCACATAAATTCCGGGAACATGAATATTGTCAGGATTTAATTCTCCCGGTTGTACAAGTTCTTCAACTTCCGCAATGGTAATTTTTCCTGACATGGCAACGAGAGGACTGAAGTTACGGGAAGTTAACCGGAAAATTAAATTACCGGTTGTATCGCCTTTCCATGCTTTAACAATTGCGAAGTCAGGCTCAAAGGCATACTCCATCAGGTAATCTTTTTCACTTCCGTTAAATTTGAATCTTCTCGTTTCTTTTCCTTCCGCTATTTCAGTCCCCACTCCGGCAGGAGTATAAATTGCAGGCATACCGTAACCGGCAGCCATCAGCCGCGTGGCAAGAGTTCCCTGCGGAATTAAATCAACTTCTAATTCTCCGCTTAACATCTGGCGTTCGAATTCTGCATTCTCACCCACATAAGATGAAATCATTTTTTTAATTTGTTTTCCCTGCAACAGAAGTCCCAGGCCAAAATCATCCACACCGGCATTGTTAGAAATACAGGTAATATTTTTTACTCCTTTTTTTACAAGAGCATTAATGCAATTCTCCGGAATTCCGCACAAGCCGAATCCGCCAAGAGCAAGCGTCATTCCATCCTGAATGTCATGTACAGCTTCGTCAGCATTTTTTACAGTTTTGTTCATGTTGTTTTTTTTAGTATGAAAATTTAAAAAACTTGCGGAAGCAAATTTAATTTAATAATAATACAAGCCGAATATTTATTCGTGATAAAGTGATGAGGTAACCCTGTGATAAGAAAAAATAATCATCTAACATTTCTTCAAAATCCAAAATCAGAATCATTAGGATTAATCTGATTTGTGTTTTGATATTTTGAACAATCAAGTTCAATGGAAAGTTTTCCGGGAGGTCGTTCAAAAGTGCCTTGTGAGATATTCAAAGCTTTATCCGCATACACTTTTTTCATATACAATGCCCAAATAGGTAATGCCATATTTGCCCCTTGTCCTAAAGTGATAGAACGAAAGTGAATGGAACGGTCTTCACAACCCACCCAGCATCCCGAAACAAGGTCAGGAGTGATTCCCATAAACCAGCCGTCACTATATTCTTGCGTGGTTCCGGTTTTGCCGGCAATCGGATTTGCAAATCCGTATTTATACCTGAGGCGCACACTTGTTCCATATTGAACTACCCCCTGCAAAAGACTCAACATTACATAAGCAGTTTCTTCGCTGATCGCTTCTACTTTTTTTGGAACAAAATCCTGCAGCACCACACCATTTTTATCCTCAATCCGTGTGAGATAAATTGGTTCGGTCCACACACCTTTGTTTGCAAATGTTGAGTATGCTCCGACCATTTCATAGACAGAAATATCCGGTGTACCCAGGCAAATTGCGGGAACCGGGTCAATCGGGCTGGTGATTCCCATTTTACGTGCAATGTCAATCATCGCTTCGGGACCGAACTGCTTCATAAGATATGCCGAAATGCAATTGATGGAATTTGCTAATGCTTCTTTCAAAGTCATCATTCCTCCATACTCCGGTTCTGCGTTTTTAGGAGTCCATGACTCCCCTGTAGGAAGCATAATTGTGACCGGAATATTTGGAATCTTGTAGCATGGTGAATACCCTTCCTGTACAGCAAGCGTGTATAGAAAAGGCTTGAAAGTAGAGCCCACCTGTCTCTTCCCTTCTTTGACATGATCATATTTGAAGTATTCATAATTATTTCCCCCTACCCATGCACGTACATATCCGGTATGAGGATCCATTGACATAAAACCCGTCTGCAAAATCTGTTTAAAATATTTTATTGAATCCAGCGGACTCATCATAGTATCAATTTCACCATTCCATGAAAAGATTGTCATTGGAATTTTTGTGTTGAAATTCTTTTTTATTGAATCCTCCGAAACACCTTTTCCTTTTAATTCTGCATAGCGGTATGACTGTTTCATACCATTGTCAATAACTTCCGGCACCTGTGCCCAGGCTACTTTTCCTTTCCAATGGTCTTTAAATTGTTTTTGCAAATCCGTCAAATGCTCTTTTACCGCTTCCTCTGCATAGCGCTGCATTCGTGAGTCAATGGTGGTATAAATTTTCAATCCGTCACGATACAGGCTGTACGAAGTCCCATCTGCTTTTTTATGCTCCCTGCACCATTTCACTAACTCCAATCTTAAAGATTCTCTGAAGTAAGTTGCCATACCTGCATTATGATCTTCAGCCTGGAAACGCAGCCGGATGGGCATTGCTTTTAAAGAATCAAATTGATGATCGGTCAGAAAATCATATTTGTACATTTGTGCTAATACCGTATTTCTTCTTGCTGTTGAATTTTTAGGGTTTCGTATCGGACTGTAATATGTGGGCGCTTTTAAAAGACCCGTCAACACGGCTGCTTCCTGAACATTCAATTCAGAAGGAGCTTTATCAAAAAAAGTTCGTGACGCAGATTTAATTCCAAATGTGTTGCTCCCGAATTCTACAGTATTCAAATACATCGCAATGATTTCATTCTTTGTATAGCTTTTTTCCAGTCTTACGGCAATAATCCACTCCTGAATTTTTCGCATGATAATTTTTATTCCTGAAATATTTTCTCTCGGAAATAAGTTCTTGGCTAATTGTTGAGTAATGGTGCTTCCTCCGCCAGCATTGCTTTGCCTTAGTATTACTGTTTTAAAAAGCACCCTGAGCAATCCTCTTAAATCTACTCCCGAATGTTCTTCAAAACGGATGTCTTCTGTTGCTTTTAATGCACGAACAATATTCGGTGACAGCTCACTGTAGTGAACATTTGAGCGATTTTGAAAATAATATTTCCCCAGTACAACTCCGTCAGCAGAATATACTTCTGATGAAATGCTGCTGTTTGGATTTTCAAGGTCCTCAAAGGAGGGAAGTTCACCAAACCATTCATAAGCCGTACCAATTACAAGTAAAACCAGGGATAGAGGCGGCAACACCACTAGCACCCAAAACCATTTAAGATATTTTTTAAGTCCGGGTGAACCTTTTTTTGAAGGCATGTAAATAAATTATTCGTTCTGAAAAGCGTTTGTAAAAGTAAATATTTTTAAAGTGCAGGATAGCTTGAAGTATGTTGTGTTATTAACGCAACGCTGAAAAAATTATTTCAAAAAAAAACTCCTTCCGAATCAGGCGGAAGGAGTTTTTCCTAAAACCTTTTAAACACCTATCTGAAAATTTTCCGTGTCACTGTTTCTTGCTGGTTGTGTATCATAATTGTGTAAACACCCGAAGCAAGATGGCTCTTCACATTAAGAATGTTGGAGCCGTTTACTGCATTGATGCCTGCCTTTTCTGACACAATATTGCCCACCATGTCAACAATTTTATAAGAATATGGCAAATTGCTGTTGTAATCAAATATTACATCAAATGATCCGTCATCATTGTTAACAGTAGTT
>DATEMK010000088.1:0-12762 GCA_035275625.1 Bacteroidia bacterium | reverse complement strand
TTACAAGTGCGCACGGGAAGTTTTTGAAAAAAGTTTTTCAGTTACTGATGAAACCATCGAACATAAATTTGACCCGTATGATAATGTGCATTTTTTGAGGTACCCCATGGAACAATAAAAATCGCTTAAAAGCTTTTTCTGATGTTCAAAAGAAATTATTTCTTCTTCTTATTTTACTTGGTTCTTTTTACCGGATCTTTCGTTGCAAAATGCCAGCAGTCTGATATTGATTTCAGCCGCCTGCAGCATATCGGCATGGAACAAGGCTTATCCAGCAATAAAGTTAATTGCATTTTCCAGGATAAAAAAGGGTTTATGTGGTTTGGGACTGATTATGGATTAAACCGGTATGATGGTTATAATTTTAAAGTGTTTTTAAAAAACCCTGATGATTCATTGTCACTTACCGATAATGATATAAAATGCCTTACACAGGATGCAAAAGGAAATATCTGGATCGGTACTCCGAAAGGATTGAATGTAATGGATTATAAGACGGAGAAGATTGTGCCGTTTGTTTATAAAAACAAAACGGATTCGATTTGTAAATGTATTGTATCTTCATTGACTGCAAATGATAGTAGTGTTTGGATAGGAGGTCAAAAAGGGCTTATTGAATATAACATATTCAAGGAAGAGTTAAAAAGATATGTCAAAGCAATTAACGACCCCGATTCAAATTCCTGTTGTTCAAATATCGATAATCTTATTGTTGAAAATAATGGGAATATTTTAGGGGGAATGGGAAAACGTGGTCAGATTAAGGGATTGTTGGAACTAAATCCAAAAACAAAAGAATTAAAACATATTTTTTTAGATAGAAAATTAATTGAGAAAAAAACCAGTTATATAAAATACAGCAGCAATAATTGGATAAGAACAATTTATAAAGATTTGAATGGAAATATTTTTGTTGGAACCTCGGGTGGCTCTTCAGGCAGTTCAAACAAGAATTGTGATACTTGTGCTAGTATTTACGAAGAAGAAGTATTTGAAGCTAAATCGTTTTTTCGAAATGCTACTGATACGACTTTTAAAGAAATCAAAACATTTACTAACGATGATGAAACTAAAGGTCTTTTGAACGGACCTTCATTTATTGAATATAAGCCGGGAAAAATTTTCTTTTGCAGCCGGCAAGCGTGTGGAATTTTTGATTTAAAAATTTCTGAACCGCAATCATTGAATGCAAAAATCATAAGTTATCCAACGGGAATCTATATAGAAAATATTTTTAAGGATAAGTCAGGAAAACTTTGGTTTATTACATCAGATGGTATTCAAACATTGGAACCAATTCCCTTACAACATGAAACTTTTAGCTTAAAGAATGTTGATTCTCAATCTATGGTTGAAGATATGGATGGAAGAATTTGGATGGGCACATATAATAAATCACTTCTTTCTTATAACTTAACAAGCGGAGAAACTAAGGATTTTAAAATAAATGACATTAATAGACCTTACTTTACAGATGTGAAGTTTGGTGATAAAGAAATAATTTACGGAATAGGTGATAACGATGCTTTTGAGTTTGATAAGATTTCTAAATCCTTTAAAAAAATTGGAGAATTAAAAAAGACCTGGAAAAAGGTAGGAATAAATTTCGGTTGGAACAGTTTAATCTGCACATCAGATTCAGGATTGTGGATTTATTTAAAAGAAAAAGGAATTTCAATACTACAGCCAAAGACAGGAGAAATCAGATATGTTGTGTCAGTTGATACAATAAAACGCAGAGGCTCCAGCAATAATTATCCATATTTAAATGACGGAAAGCAAGACTTTTTTCTTTGCAATCCAAATCAAATAATCCAGATTAATTGTCAAACAACTACCTATAAATTATTTGATATAAAATCTGCAGGTTTGTCGGAAAATGATAATGACATAACAAGTGTGACGAAAGACAATGACGGAAATTTATGGTTGGCAAATAGCAATAAAGGTCTTCTGGCTTTTAATCTTGAAAATCAAAAGTTTCATAATTATACTTTGAAAGATGGTTTGCCTACAAATAAAACCTCACGAATATTATTTGTTAACGGAGTAATTTGGGTGGATCATCCAAATGGTATCTACAAATTCATCCCTCCCAAAAATCTTGATGACAAATCGCAGAGACTTATTGTAAAAGTTTATGGTGCAAAAGATGGTTTACCTGATATTGATTTTTCTGCAGAAGCCATGATTAAAACCCATGATGGCAGAATTTTAGTAGCTGCAGATTCTACTTTAATTTCTTTTTATCCCGACAGCATCAAATCAAATGAATATGTTCCGCCTGTTTTTATAACCAAAATAGAAGTAAATAACCATACTATTTAAAGCCGGAGATTCAAGCAAAATACTTTTTCATGATATAAGTTCAACCGATACTATGCAGTTGAAATACTTTCAAAACACCATGTCATTTGAATTTGCTGCGCTCAATTATGTTCATGCGGATGAAAATGAATATGCTTATAAAATGGAAGGGATGGATACTTCCTGGGTTTATTGCGGCAAACGAAGATTTGTTACGTACTCAAACATTTCCCCTGGGAATATACTTTGCATGTGAAAGGAAGCAACAATGACGGAGTATGGAATGAATTAGGAACACAATTAAGAATTTTTATTACTCCGCCTTACTGGCAAACTGGGTGGTTCAGGATTCTTTGTTTAATTGCTGTTGTACTTTCCATCATGGGTGTATTCAAGTGGAGAACAAGAATATTGCGTGCTGAAAAGAAAGGATTAGAACAGAAAGTAAAAAAGCGCACAGTTGAAATTGTAAAACAAAAAGAAGAAATTGAAAAAGAAAAACAAAAATCCGATGAACTGCTTTTAAACATTCTTCCGGCAGAAGTAATGGAAGAATTAAAATCAACAGGTAAAACACAAGCACGTAATTATGATCTTGTAACAGTTCTCTTTGCCGACTTCAAAGATTTTCTCAAATTATTGACGAACTGCCACCGGAAGAACTTGTTTCAGGGATTGATAATTATTTTGAAACATTTGACCGCATCATTGGAAAATATCCTATTGAAAAAATAAAAACTGTCGGTGATGCTTACATCTGCGTGGCAGGATTGCCGCAAACTACGAACAACAATCCGCTTGTTATGATGGATGCCGCACTTGAAATGGTTACAGCAATTGAACAGCTGAAGCAAGAAAGAATGAATGCAGGTAAAATTGTTTTTGATGTTCGCATATGTATTCATTCAGGGCCCGTTGTTGCAGGAGTGGTTGGCATCAAAAAATTTGCGTATGATATTTGGGGTGATACCGTTAATACAGCAGCGCGGATGCAACAGCATGGCGAACCCGGAAAAATAAATATTTCAGGAACTACTTTTGGTTTGGTTAAGCACAGGTATCATTGCATACACCGGGGTAGGATTGAAGTGAAGCATAAGGGAGAAGTGGATATGTATTTTGTGGAAGGGAAGAAATAATTTTGTGACCTCTAAACTTATTCAGGTTTCTTCGTTTTCAGAATTGGTGCTGAAATTAAGGAAAACAAAATCCACCATATAATACCTATCAATGAATTAAGTGCAAGAAATGTTGGGGTAAGTGCTTTTATTGATTTTTCATCCGATGCGGAAATTGACCCTTGAAGGTTAATAGCATCCTGTTTTGATTCCTCTTCCACCATCTTTTTAAAAGTTTCCAGTACAGACCGGTCAATGTAACTAAGAAAAACAAAAATAAATGCACTTAAAAGCACCGTTGCTAATACCCCGATACATATTCCGTTCGAGAATACTTGCTTAAATGTAATATCATTGGAATAGTATTTTCTTTTAACCCATTTGAGAAATAAGAAGAATATCATAAAATCAATAAGCAGAAAAATTAAAGCTGTAATACCGTTTGAAGGCAAAATATTCATTAAAATAAATATGTATTCAAGATGGACAATAGCGGCAAGTATTAAACCAGGGATTAAGATTCTCTTCATGACGGTTTGATTTTATTATTTTCAAATACAATAATGATTTATTATCAAAATGACAAAGCACGGTGAAAATATTTTATTGTTTTTTCATGGTGACTTAATCGGATTTTTTGTTTTCAACATAGCAGCTGAAATTAAGGAAAACAAGACCCATAATATAATAAGAGATAGCACGCCAAGCGCCTGCGCAATTGGAGTCTGAGTCGCATTCATTAATTTTTCCTGCGAAGGAGGGAGAGATCCCACACGTTCAATCGCCTTTTGTTTTTGTTCTTCCGTAATTTTTTTTATTATTTCCATTGCAGACGGATCAATATAACTCAGGAAAACAAAAACACATACACTTACAAGCACGGTTGCAAACACCCCGATAAAAACACCATTTGAGAAAACCTCCTTAAATGTAATGTTATCGGAATAATATTTTCTTTTAACCCATTTAAGCAATGAAAATAAGACAAAAAAATCAACTAAGAGAATTATTAATGTCATAATTAAAGGCGCACTTCCATTTTGGGGCAAAAGCTGCATCATTTGAATTGTGACAAGTAAACCCATATATGCAGCAAGTATTAAACCAGGGATAAGAATTTTTTTCATGGTATTATGATTTGTATTTTTTGGCTAATATAGCAAGTTTATAATGCCAGGAATAATTTAAATGCCAAACCACAGTTTTATTATTTTAATCCGGAAAAAACTTGCAGCTTTCATAGAGGCAAAAATGGTTATCCTATTGATTTTTTTTATTCACTTAACAGGATTTACTTACTGTGAACAAGTTCCTTTGCCATTTTTCGGAATAAAACCTTTGAAAGGAGATACTATTCCTTATTTGGAAATCCTTAACAAATTTGATTGGAATATTAAAATTATTTCAAAAAACGGTACCATTAAGCAATTTGAAAAATGCAAACCCGATTCTACATTTGAAAACATTAATGAATTTGATACAGCTTTTCTTTATACTGAATTTAAAATAGCATCATGGCTTGTTAATAATCTTTATGCATTAGAATTTGATATAACCGGCTCTGTTAAAATTGCAATAGATCAGAAAAATATTTTAGAAACCGGAGTTTTTTCCAGAGAAAAAAAATCTGATAGGACAAACATGAGAATTCATGATTTAGCAGAATTTACTTTAGAGGATACTTTGGTAACGATTTTAATTACCTATGTTCCTTATCCTAAAATAAAAAGTTTCAACTTAGACTTAACTATTGGAAATTCCGAATGGGGAAGAAAAGAAAAAAAGTCAGAAAAAATTGAAGTCAGCGAAAATTTTGCATTAGGTTTCTTTTACCTTGCTTTTGGAATTGTTTTCATAATCTTATTTCTTTTTTTTAAAATCAGAAAAGAAAATTTGTTTTTTTCGTTGTTTTGTTTTTTTGCATCTATTTCATTTTTATGCGTTGCTGTAAAACCATCAATTATAGGAAATAATTTATTGCAATGTTCTCTGGTTTTGGCAATCGAATTTTTATCCGCTTTTTTTTCAAAAATTCTTTTAAACAAAGAAAAAACCAAATTGCCATTATTGATAATTTTAATAATCAGCGTGATTTCTTTTCTCCCGCTTTTCCTTTTTGTACCAAATATGCCAAATTCATTTCCATTCTGGATAAAAATAATAATTTTTTTATTACTTATTATTTATGCAAGCGCCTCTTCCCTTTATTATTTATTTCAGGGATTCGGTCAAAAAAAATGGGAAGCAAAAGCAATTACTTATTGATTTTTGATCGGATTGTTTTTTAATATACTGTTACCGTTAATTTTAGCACTGGTTTTTCAAAACAATAAGGAGAAAATTGAAAATGTAATAAATTACAGTAAAGATTTAGGATTATGTATTTATCCACTTACAGTCGCTTTTGTTTTGGGAAAAAGAAATGGACAGAATCAAAAACAATTAATTCAACAGGTAAACGATATAGAAAAACTTTCATTAGAAAATCTTGTAAAGGAAAAAGAAAAAAAATTGATCCTGGAAAGACAGAAAACAGAATTAGAAATGAAAGTGAAAGAGCGAACGCAGGAGATAGAGAAACAAAAAGATGAAATAGTTATTCAAAATGACAAACTAATTGTTCAAAAAGAAGAAATCGAAAAAGAAAAGCAAAAATCCGATGAACTGCTTTTAAATATTCTTCCGGCTGAAGTTATGGAAGAACTGAAATTAACAGGGAAAACTCAGGCGCGTAATTATGATCTTGTGACAGTTCTCTTTGCCGATTTTAAAGATTTCACACAGATCATTGACGAGCTTCCACCCGAAGAATTAGTATCAGGTATTGATAATTATTTTGAAACATTTGACCGCATTATTGGAAAATATCCTATTGAAAAAATAAAAACTGTCGGTGATGCTTATATTTGCGTTGCAGGATTGCCGCAAACAACAAGCAATAATCCTTTGGTGATGATGGAAGCAGCGCTTGAAATGATCACTGCAATTGATCAGCTTAAACAGGAGCGTTTGAATGCAAGTAAAATTTTTTTTGATGTTCGAATAGGCATTCATTCCGGACCTGTAGTTGCCGGAGTTGTTGGCATTAAAAAATTCGCTTATGATATTTGGGGGGACACTGTAAACACTGCTGCACGAATGCAGCAACATGGGGAACCGGGAAAAATAAATATTTCAGGAACCACTTTTGGTTTGATCAAGCACCGGTTTCAATGCACACACAGGGGAAGAATTGAAGTGAAGCATAAAGGGGAAGTGGATATGTATTTTGTGGAGGGGAAAAAATAATGTTTAAGTTAAGAAAAAATGATTTGTTTACCCTATGTTTACCCCAAAATAAAAAATCCATCGTAAGTTGTTTATTTACAATGGATTTAATTCAATATCCGTGATCCCGCTGGGATTCGAACCCAGGACCCCTACATTAAAAGTGTAATGCTCTACCGGCTGAGCTACGGAATCGGACTATAAGGCTTTTGGTTTTTGTTATCTACCAAAAAAGCGGGTGCAAAAATAGGATTCTAATGTGAGAAAGCAAATACGGGCTCTTAATATTTATGCACAAATAAATTTCAGGACGCTGCTATTAGTCCAGGGTTAATTCTTTGCTTGAATTGTTGCGAGGTGAAAGCGTTTGTTTTCTGCTGTCATTAATTTCTGCCGCTGCCTATAAAATAACCGGGTGCCGCTTAAATTCCTTTGCCCTGTCAAATAAGTAGCGGTAGGTAATAAAGGTCCGGTTAAGCCAGGTGCCAAGGTCTTCGCTAATGGCAATCATTTTAGGATTAAAATCACCGATCCACTGCATTTCAAACTCTTCATATAGTTTTTGCACCTGGATTATTTTAGCTGATTCGATAATTAAAAAGCTGTCAACTCCCTTTGCCTGGTGTTCAGGGACCACGCCAAAAACCAATCCTACAAACTTTTTAGTCCTGCTTTTCTTCATCATGAAAAAGAAACGGATTTTTTCAAACCATCCGAATTTGCCGTTAAACTTTTTAAAATATTGATTGATATCAGGAATATTGATCCACATCGCCACAGGTTCATCTTTGTAATAAACATACCAGACAATTTTTTCATCAATCACAGGTTTCATTTTCTTAAAGAACATCTGCACCTGCTTGCTCTCTAATTCTTTGCCGCCTCCGTGTCTTGCCCATGCCTTATTGTAAATGGTACGGAAATCTTCAGCGAATTTTTTCAATTGATTTTTTTTCAAGTAAACCGCCTTGTAGCCGGGATCACTTTCGATGGCAGCATGACGTTTATAAAATTTTTCCTGCGGACGGTCAGGAACTTTTAAGGCAAAGCACAATTGTTTAAAATAAGTTTGGAATCCATACGATTCAAAAAATTCCCGGTAATAAACGGGGTTGTAATTCATTTTATAACCGGGCGGATGAAATCCCTCAATCATCAATCCCCACCAGCTGTCACGTTCTCCGAAATTTACCGGTCCGTCCATGGCTTCCATTCCTCTTTCTTCTAACCAGTTTTTACAGGTATCAAAAAGCAGGAAAGCAGCATCTTTGTTATTAATGCATTCAAAAAAACCCATGCCTCCCGTGGGCTGTTCATTTTTGTTTGCTAATCTTTTATTAATAAACGCAGCCACACGGCCAATCACTTTTCCGCTTTCGTCCTTCAGCAGCCAGCGGATGCAATCACCATGACGGAAGAATTTATTTTTTCCGGGATCAAAAACACCTTCAATATCCTGGTCAAGCGGGCGAATCCAGTTAGGGTCATTTTTATAAATTTCTAAGGGAAGAAGGAGAAAATCACTGCGATCTTTGGCAGTTTTTACTTCAACGATTTGCATGGCGTGCAAAAGTATCTATTTTTGCCAACGTCAAAAAAAATATTGAATACCGTAAACGGAATAAATAATATCTTGTTCGGAATTTAAAAGAGAGTAATTGAAAGAAAAAGTTGTTATTATTACCGGGGCTTCGTCAGGCATTGGAAAAGCCTGTGCAATAAGGTTTGCAAAAGCAGGCGCTTCCATTGTCATGGCAGGCAGAAATGAGCTGAAGCTGAAAGAAGCAGAAAACGAAGTAAGGAAAATTCATTCAAATGTTTTTTCCTGGACCTGTGATGTGAGTAATGAGAATGATTGCAGAAAATTAATTTTGGCTGCAGAATCCAGGTTTAAAAAAATAGATGTGCTGATCAATAATGCAGGAATCAGTATGAGAGCATTGTTTGAAGAAACTGATCTGAGTGTCTTGAAAAAACTGATGGATACTAATTTCTGGGGAACTGTTTATTGTACAAAATATGCAATACCATATTTGTTGAAAGTAAAAGGATCTGTTGTGGGAATTTCTTCCGTTGCCGGAAAAAAGGGTTTGCCGGGAAGAAGCGGTTATTCAGCATCCAAGTTTGCCATGGAAGGATTTCTTGAAACATTGCGGATAGAGAATTTGAAAAAGAACTTGCATGTGCTGGTAGCCTGTCCCGGGTTTACAACATCCAATATTCGCAACACTGCATTATCAAAAGACGGAAACATGCAGGGAGAATCTCCGCGGGATGAAAGTGAAATGATGAGCGCTGAGGAAGTTGCCGGCCATATTCTCCATGCAGTAAAAAAAAGAAAACGTGATTTAATTCTCACACGAAATGGAAAACTTACTGTTTTACTGAATAAATTTTTTCCTTCTTACATGGACAAGGTTGTTTATAATCATATGGCAAAAGAAAAAGGATCACCATTTAAATGATTTACGATTTACGATTTGAAAATTGAAGACCATAGACCATAGAGAATGAGAACTGAGAATTGACTATTCACAAATAACCAATAACAAAAAAACCAATGAAAAAAACTCTTTTAATTCTTTTAATTGCAGCTGCATTTGCTTCCTGCAAATCAGAAAAAGAAAAATTAAGTGACCGGATTAAACAAGGTGAAAAAGAAATGATGAGTGATTCCTCTCAAACTGTGAACCGCAAAAAAGCAATGGAAATGGTTAACCTGTATAAAGAGTATGCAGAAAAATTCATGGAAGATACATTGGCTGCAGAATATTTATTCAGGGCAGGAGATATTTCCAATGGAATCGGGCAATACAAGCAGGCTATTGAATTATACAAAAAGTGCAGCGAGATAAATACGTACAGCAAACAACCCGTTGCATTTTTTCTGCAGGGATTTATTTATGAAACCCAGCTGAATGATATGCAGAATGCAAAAAGAATTTATGAAGAATTCCTGCAAAAATATCCGAATCACAATCTTGCAAATGATGTAAATTTTTCATTGGCAAATCTTGGAAAAAGCCCCGAGGAATTGATAAAAATGTTTGAGCAAAATGATTCATTAGGGTTGAAAACTGATTCAGCAACTGCAAATAAGTAAATTTTGTGCTGATTCGTAATTCGTATATTCGTATCACATTCGTAATTCGTTGATGCATTTTTTATGCAGAAAAAAAAACTGACCCGTAAGGAAAAGGCTGATTTGCAGAAGCCCTTAGTGGAGGCAAAGCAAACTCAGCAAAAAGTTTTGCAATCACAGTCCAAACTGAAATGGATACTCGGAGTTTTTGTGGCAGTGGCTGGTTTTCTGCTTTATGCAAACACTTTGAATTTTGATTATACGCTGGATGATTATTCGGTGATAAAAGAAAACCGTCTCAGCCGGCAGGGATGGGATGCGTTTCCGCAAATATTTAAAACACCTTACCGTTACGGGTATTATTTCACGCAGGATGAATTGTACCGCCCGGTTCCCAAAGCAATGTTTGCCATCGAGTGGGCTTTATCACCGGATAAACCTGCATTAGGTCATTGGATAAATGTACTGTTGTATGCTGCTACCGGGCTGCTCCTTTTTTTTACATTGAGTAAATATGTAAAGCAAAACTTAATTATTCCTTTTGTTGCTTCAGTTTTGTTCATCGCTCATCCGATCCACACGGAAGTAGTGGCAAGCATCAAAAGCCGTGATGAAATTCTCAGCCTGTTTTTTGTTTTGCTCGCCATGAATTTTATTCACAGTTACTTAACAAAAGAAAAAGTAATGAGCATTATAGCCGCAATGGCTTGTTTCCTGCTTTCATTGCTTTCAAAGGAATCGGGAATAACTTTTCTTGCGGTGTTTCCGCTTGCTGTTTATTTCTTTACGGATGTTCCTTTGAAAAAAAATATGAGGGTATTGTTGTTTATGCTCATTCCTGTAGCAATCTTTTTATTGCTGCGGAAAAATATTCTTGATGCAGGTTTGAAAACAACTTTTGCCATTGCTGATAATTTACTAATGGCTGCTCCTAACGGTGCCGATCGTTTTGCAACAGCAGTTTGTATTCTGGGTATTTATCTTAAATTATTATTCTTCCCTCATCCTCTTATTTTTGACCGTTCTTACAACCAGGTTCCCATTGTCAGCTTCTCCGACTGGCAGTTCATTGTTTCATTCCTTGGGTATTTGTGCTTGCTTGTTTTTGCTTTGCTCCGGTTTAAAAAGAAAGACGGCATAACATTTTCCATCCTGTATTATTTCATTACCATTTCTATTTTTTCAAATATTCTTATCATCATCGGAACTTCTTTTGGCGAACGCCTGATGTATTTGCCTTCATTGGGTTTTTGTCTTGCCATCGCATTCCTGTTGTCCAAATTATTTGTACGGGATGATGCTGCAAAAATTTTTACGATCAATGATTTTGTTTTAAAGAATGTTAAAATTTTCTCTCTTCTTGCGGTGATAGTTGTGCTGTATGCCTTCAAAACGGAAACGCGTAATATGGTTTGGAAAGACAACTACACATTGTTTTCAAATGATGTTAAGCTGGCTCCTAACAGTACGCGAACACATTATTACCTTGGCAACCTGCTCGCAAAACCAGAAAACCTTGGACGAAAAGATTCAATAGTACAGTCACTCACTCTTGATACAGCAATCGCTGAACTGAAGAAATCAACTGAGATATATCCGGCATTTGCAGATCCTTATAATCAATTGGGAGTCTCCTATTACCGTAAGAAAAATATTGATGAAGCATTTGATAATTATTCAAAAGCGCTGGAGCGTAACCCTACTAACGCCACGTATCACAGCAACATGGGCACTTTATATTTTGAAAAAGGTGATTACCAGGGTGCATTAAAAGCATTTTCAAAAGCTGTACAGCTTGATCCGAACTATACGGAAGGATTATCAAACCTGGGAAGCGTTTATGGCATGATGAAAGATTATGATAATGCATTAAAGTATTTGCATCAATGCATCAAATCTGCTCCTGATTATGCGCAGGCTTATTTATTTCTCAGCATTACCTACCAATACAAAGGTGATAAGCAGAATGCGGATTTTTATATGGCTAAGTATAAAAGTCTGGGTGGCGGCAAGTGAAAATTTATTTCAGCTCTTTTGTCAGAGCCTTTTCCATCTCTTCAGCAGATAAATTAGAAGTTATTTTTCCATCAATCGCCATAGAAATCTGCCCTGTTTCTTCTGAAACAATGATTGCAATTGCATCGCTTTGCTCCGTAATCCCGATTGCTGCACGGTGACGCATCCCATAATTTGCAGGCAAATCTGAATTATCCGTGACAGGAAGCACACAACGCGCGGCTTTTATTTTATTGTTTGAAATAATAATGGCGCCATCATGCAGGGGGCTGTTTTTAAAGAAAATATTTTCTATCAACCGTTTTGAAACTTCCGCATCCATCATGTCACCGGTATCTGCATAAAATTTTAAATCCGTATTGCGTTCAATGACGATGATTGCACCTGTTCTTGTTTTTGACATGGTTACACAGGCTTTAATTATAGGAGTAATATCCTTTGAAGATACGTGCCGGGGCTGCCATTTGAAAAACTTTTCTGTGATTGGATTTTTTCCGACAAATGTATTAGAGCCAAGCATGATTAAGAATCTCCTGATCTCCGGCTGAAAAACAATAATCAGCGCAAGCACTCCGACTCCTATGAACTGTTCCAGTATTGTTCCGAGCAGCTTCATGTCAAGCACTTTTGTGCAAAGCCACCATAAAGCATAGATTCCAACAATGCCGATAAATATGCTCATTGCCGCACTTCCTTTCAGCAGCTCGTAAACTTTATAGAGTAAAAAAGCTACCACCAATACGTCAAGAATATCAAGCCACCTGATTTCGAGAAAGCCAATATGGAAGAGTGGGATCATGTACGATTTAAAATTGTTGAATTGCTAAAGTGTTAAACTACTAATTGATATTCGTCTTTCGTCAACTGTCTATTTTCAGAATAAAGCGGTAAGGGTAGTGAGCAGCTTCTCCGGAATAGTCCACACCAATTCTTTTTGTAATTTCAATCTGTGAATCTGCGGCAATATATTTC
>DATEMK010000087.1:0-2096 GCA_035275625.1 Bacteroidia bacterium | reverse complement strand
TTTATGAAACAAATAAAAAATGACAATGAACAAACAATTCATTTATGCCGCATTAGATTATTTCAAAAATTATTTTTTACTTTGCCAAAGATTAAATACATTTGAAAAATTAATTTAACAACTTTAAAAAAATCAAAACATGAAAAAACTATTACTAAGCGTACTGACGCTAAGTCTGAGTATTGGCAGCTTTGCACAAAACAGGCAGCAAGTAAAAAGCATTAAGGATTTACAATCCTTGTCGGGTTTCTATCCTGCACCTTATAACGATTTAAAGATATCGGGCGGGGAACAACAAAGTGCGAAAAAGAATTTTAATTCTCCTGTTCATCCGCAGGCAAAGATAACCGGAACACCAATAAATATTGGTAATTCCACTTATGATCTGCAAACCAACAGTGCAGTTATTGCAGCGAGGGTTTACAATTCAGGCAGTGAGATCGGAACTGGGTGGACATACAGCACTGATCTTGCCGGGGTCTATAATGACAGAGGTACCGCTGTTAACCGAAGCACAGATAATGGCGCTACATGGGGTTCTGCCCCCTCTTCACGAATTGAATCCAAAAGACAAGGTTTTGGTTCTATTGACAGAATTGGCAGCGGAGAAGTGGTTATTTCACATGCTGCCGGTGCACCACTCACTTTATGGAGCCATGCAACAACTTCTGCACCCTGGGATTCAAGCATGATACCTTATCCTGCAGGCATGGGATACCCGCTTTGGAACTCAATGAAGGTTGGCGGAAATAACGGAACTACTATTCACATGGTTACTGCAACTGCCCCTACTAATCAAACACCTCCCGGGGCATTGTTTAATGGAATGGACGGTGCCATGATATATTACCGCTCTTTGAATGGCGGATTAAACTGGGATATCCAGGCCATTCAGCTTCCTGAATCAGATATGTCAGCTGCATCCCCTTATCTGAATTTCAGAGCAAACAGCTATGCCGTTGATGCAAGAGGCGATGTGGTGGCTGTTGTTTCAGGTTCTGTTGGTTCAGATTGGTCTTTATGGAAATCAACGGATAATGGAGATACATGGACAAGGACACCTATCATGGCTTTTCCAATCCCAAAATACGATGGAACTATAATGAATACGGATACTAACTCTGACGGGACCACTGATACATTACTTTGTTCCGATGCTGCTGTTTCAGTTGTAATTGATAATAACGGAGTAGCTCATTGTTTTTCCGGTGCGATGTTAACCTGGGAAGACGTTGGAGGAACTGGCCTTTTTTTGAATCTTGCCGTAAACGGATTATTGTATTGGAATGAAAACATGGGAACAAATCCACCGGTTATTTGTGCCCAGGCAACAACAGCGCTTGGATTTGCATTTGATTTAGGAGGACGCTATGGTAATGACGGCTTATGCAGCATGCCATCTGCCGGAGTGGATGCTTTTAATAATATTTATGTAGCCTATTCCAATTTAATGGATGGCACCACCAATGGGGGAACACCTGAATTCAGCTACAGAAATGTTTGGGCACAGGCTTCTTCTGATCAAGGACTTACCTGGAGTGCGCCATACGCTCTTTTTCCGGATGCTTTCACAGAGGAAGTTTTTCCTTGTGTCGCAAGAGATGTTGATAATCCTGGTTGTTTGCACGTTGTATTCCAGTCTGACCCTTCACCCGGAACTTCTGTTCCGCCCAATGGCGAACATCCGATTGGGGTCAGCGATATTATTTACGAATGTGTAGATCCAAATGCTGACCTGGGAATGCCTACAGGCATTACAGAAGCTCCGGCTTCAACTTTTGGAATTTCCATCTCCCCGAATCCGGCTTCGGAATTTGTAATGATAAATTATACACTTGAAAAATCAGACGCGGTAAAACTCAATGTTACCAATTCATTGGGACAATCTGTTTATCATTATGAAACAAAAATGTCTAAAGGCATAAACAGCATTTCTGTTAATTTGAAAAAATTCAGTGCCGGTGTTTATACTGTAAATACTGACATCGGAGAAAATGCTTATTCGGCTAAATTTGTAGTCAAATAATTTTATTTATTCCCGGGAAAATCCTGTCTCTAAAAAGACAGGATTTTTTTTTGATTTACTGTAATCTTTC
>DATEMK010000086.1:0-5352 GCA_035275625.1 Bacteroidia bacterium | reverse complement strand
AGAAGTATGAATTTTTAAATCGTTACGGTGGGTTTTTTTGTTAAAAATTCGGCTGGCATACTTTTGTTCGATTGCAGCATTGTATGCTCCTAACTGGTGTTGCCAGATTTCCAGGTTTCCCTGGTTTGTTTTTACAATTTTATCTTTTACCATTATGCAAAGATACAACTGTTATTCCTTTATGGGAGATATATTATTAAAATGGAAGCGGATTCACTGCCGGTGAACAGGCCAGCCCGGATTTTTATTATCCAATAAAAATTGTAACTTTCCAAAAAATATAAACATGAAAAATTTATATCTGCCAAACCTCTTTGCAATTATTTTATTATGCAGCAATAATATTTCAGCGCAAAACATAAACCGCTGCGGAACGATGCAGCACTTGCAGGAAATGCTTCAGCAGGATCCCGGCTTAGCTGGCAGGATGCAGGCGGATGAGATGCGGCTGCAGCAAAAAATTAATGAGAATATTCAGAATAAGGTAACTTCCACCTCAGCTACCATAAGGGTTATCGTTCATGTAGTGTGGAATACCGCTCCCCAGAATATTTCTGACGCACAGGTACTTTCGCAAATTGATGTGCTGAACGAAGACTATTCAAGAACTAATGCGGATACAGTCAATACACCTTCCGTTTTTTCACCTGTAGCTGCTAATACGAATATACAATTCTGCCTGGCGGGAATTAACCGTGTGCAGACTACCGTTTCCTCTTTCTCTATGAATGACTGGGTGAAATCCACTGCTACGGGAGGAACTGATCCCTGGGATCCCAATTATTATTTTAATATCTGGGTTTGTAACCTCGGAGCAGGATTGTTAGGATATGCCCAGTTTCCCGGGGGAGCACCCGCAACCTCCGGGCTGGTGATGCAATACAATGCTTTCGGAAGGGTGGGAACTCTCCAGTCCACTTATAATTTAGGCAGGTGCGCCACACATGAAATAGGACATTGCCTCAACCTGCTGCACCTTAACGGAAGCTCAAATTGCGGTACCGACCAGGTGAGTGATACTCCCGCGCAGGACCAGGTGCATTTTGGCTGCCCGGTTCATCCCCTTCACGTGAATGTTTGTTCAGGAACAACGAATGGAGAAATGTTTATGAACTATATGGATTATTCAGATGATGCATGCCTGAACATGTTCACACAGGGGCAGGCAACGCGTATGAATGCTGCAATCAATACGCTTTTACCGCAGGGCATATTAACAACTGGCTCGTGCCCGGCTGGTTTTGCTAAAATAAAGGGAACGGTGTTTTATGATATGAATCAAAACGGAATACAGGATGGATCAGATTTCGCATTGATAAATCAGAAATTATTGCTGCTCCCCGGCAACTCCACCTTTTTTACAAGCAGCACCGGGGAATATTCCATGCTGGTTGACAGCGGGTCCTACACAGATCAGTTCATACCGAAACCTTCCTGGCTGCTTACCTCCGATTCGGCATCCTATGCACTCACGGTTGATACAGGGCTGTATTGCTGCTATGATTTTGGCACCTTCCCTTCCGTGTTTTATGACGACCTCGAAGTGCACCTGGCTTCCGGCCCTGTGCGTTGCGGCTTTGATGTTCCTTTTTGGATTAACTATGAAAATACAGGAACCACCATTCTTTCCGGCATTGTCTGGATGATTCCTGATGATTCGCTTACTTTTGTTTCAAGCATTCCTGCGCCAGACAGCACTTCGGGCGATACTATTTTCTGGAGTTTTACCAGCCTGCAGCCGGGACAACCAGGTTCTATATATCTCCTTTTACATGTACCTCTCACGCAGGGGTATGAGGTTTGTTCCTATGCAGAAATTGATTTACTCACACACGATCCTGTTTATGGTGATTCGCTCTGTGGCATAGTTACCTGCTCTTCTGACCCGAATGATAAAAATGCAGACCCTCCCGGTATTCTTGCGAATCATTACACGCTGAAAAATGATACATTGGAATATACCATCCGTTTTCAGAACAAAGGAACTGACACAGCATTTACTGTGGTAGTGATAGATACGCTGAGTACTTTCCTTGATCTTAATTCATTCCGCATTATAGGGTATAGCCACCCCGTTAGCTGTTCGATTAACACTCAAAGAGAAGCAACTTTCCGTTTTGACAATATTCTATTGCCGCATGAAAGTGTCAACGAACCGGGAAGCCACGGTTTTGTAAAATTCCAGGCCCTTCCGGTGCAGGGCTTACCCGATGGCACCGTTATCAACAATACGGCATACATTTATTTTGACTACAACGTTCCTGTTGTTACTAATAATGTGTTTAATACGCTTGTTGATGTTTTACCCGTGGGAATAAATAGTCTTATGCCCGGAAACAACCAGGTAACCATTATTCCGCAGCCATTTAACGAGACCTGTGAGATCAGATTTCTTCCGGGTGACGAAGGCGCCTATACCTGTACCGTTTTCGATTTGAGGGGACAGCAGGTATTTCACAGGGAATTATACTCCCGGGAAACTGCCGGCAAACAGAGCCTTACGCTTTATACAAAAGATTGGATCCGCGGGATGTATTTTTTCAGAATAACATCTGAACAGGGAAAATTTAATTACGCAGGAAAGCTTCTGAAGGAGTAATTTGAATTTAATTATCGTATTTTTTTAACTGTCGCGAATTTTCAAAATAAATCAGAACAAACACTTTCTGCTCGGTGCTTGATAACCGCAGATCACGTAATTTTTCGTGGTTCAGGTTATTGATATAAAGCAGGTGCTCAAAGCCAGCGCGAATGTTTTTATAAAGAGTAAATGAAATGCCGGGTTTGATGAGCGAGATGTGACTGTCTTCTTTGGGGCCCACATAGTTGTAAAGCCGGTAATAGTACCCGAGCAGGTTCAGGGTAAGAATATTCCTGAAGTCAAATGAGCTTTCGATCTTCACTTCCAGGCCACCGCTATAATTGTAATTCCTGTAAATGGCGCTGTCAGAAGGAGCTTTGCGGGCGCTGTTTCCCGCAAGGGGAACCGCGCTTACATATACATTGTTGTAAAAGGCAGATTTCTTCATTGCAATTTTTGTAGCCGCACCGCCACCGAAAGTAACCATACCCAATTCAAAAGTGGAATTACTCCAATAGTTATAGTGCTGGAACAATCCATACAGCATTTTAAAATTCTTAGTGTCCACATTTCTGCCGGTGAGCAAGCCATAACCGGTAACGTTATCCAGAATTTTTTTTCCTACCTGGAAATTAAATTCAGTGCGCAGCTTAAAAAAGTCAAACGGTTTCCGTATCCTGTTTTCAAACGGATCGCCATAAAAAACAGAAAGGTTGAGAAAGGCATTATCCTCCCCGGTATTGAACTCCGTGCCTTCATTCAGCCTGCGCATTCCACCGAATATTGAAAGATTGAGCAGGTCATCCTGGTAAGTCGTGTCGCTGGTAACGCGGGTTACTTTACCCTGCAAAACTCTGTTAAACCCGCGCATAGGATTCACAATGGCGGCAGAGGTTTCGCGCAGCACGCGTGCGCCTCCGCGCTTGCGGTCGTTGAGTATGTTGGAACTGATACGATAGAGTATTTCACCGATAAACCATCCGGCAACGGGTGTAGCGATAATATCGTTATAAGAGGGACGAGTGGTTTCGCCAAAGTATTCCCACATTAAGCTTCCTCCAATGGCAAACGGGATGGAGGCTGCAAAATTATAGCCGTTAGACCGTGCAGCATTATAATAAATGCTTCCTGAATAAGGATGCCCGATAAAGTTGACGCCAAACAAATCCCTGTCCCACTCCCAGGAACCTTTTAAATTTTTTTTCCAGGTTTGAGTATTTACCTGCGCCCAATCATATTTTAAAACATGCTTGTCAGCAAGACTAAGCGCGGCATTGAATCCTATAACTTCAGCAGCAGGAACCCACAGGGGATATTTTTTTTCATATAAGGGATTATCTTCTAACCGGTCGCCATAATGTGTTTGTATAGTAGTATCTGTCTTAGCAGGTGGAATGGGTTCAGGTGTGGGCTGCTGGGCATGAACAACTGTGAATAATAAATTTAAAATTATTATAAGGACGGAAAGTTTCTTCATAAGATTTGATATTATATGGTCAAAACCGTGCCACCTTCAGAGAAATAATCTCTATTCACATTTCTTTAAGTGAAAAACATATAGTGACTGAAAGGATATATCTCCCGGTACAAATTGAATGTACTAAGAAATACTAAAGAAATTTTCTGACTGCAGTTTATAAAGGATTTCTTCCCTGCAAAAGCCGGACAATAACGGAAATTACAGCTATAACTAACAGTACATGAATAATTCCACCTGCATGAAATCCGATAAAACCAATTAACCATGCAATAACTAAGATCACTGCAATGGCATAAAGTAAATTTCCCATAATATTGTTTTTTTGAATTTAATATGTAAAACTTTAATAATTATGCCATGCAGGGTTGAAATAATCTTTCACCTGAAATTGCCTGCTTTTATGAGCGTTTTATCCTCAAACTTATTAAAGTGTAGAAAAAAATATACAGTTTGATTTAATAATTTTTCATTTCCCGTAAATTGAAATTGACTTAACCTTACTGTGATTTCATTCTTATGATTACGATATTTCTAAAGTTTTACTTAAGCTGGCATCATTTTATGAATTATGAATAACAAAACGATTAACTAAAAAAACAAATAACATGAAAAAGAAAATCTTAATTGCATTATTACTTGTAGCGTCTGGCTACGATACAATATTTGCTCAGCAGCCGGCAATTATCACGAGCGATAAAAAAGGCTGGCATAAGATAAGTGAAACTACAGTGGATTTCACAAGAGACAGAGACGAACTGATAGTGATGGGCGCTGACCGTTTTGCTTCGATCAGGTTTGAAGTTACAGGAGCAGCCATTGACCTGCAGGACCTTGAAATTTATTATGAAAGCGGGCCAAAGCAGGATATCGCGGTACGTACGTTAATTTCTATGGGAAGTGAAAGCAGGGTTATTGATTTGAATGGCGGAGAAAGAGCGTTGAAGAAAATTGTGTTTGTTTATAAAACTCAGCAAAATAAACAGGGTGAAAAAGCTCATGTTACTGTTTGGGGCCTGAAAACAAATGCGGATAAAGCAGAGGCAGATCGCGTAAAGAGCAGCAATGAAATGCAGGCGAACAGGATTGACAGCCGCAACAGCGAAAAGAAAAGTGATGGCGAAATGCCAAAGCCCGCAGTGGTGCTCAGTGATAAACCGGGATGGCACAGGATAGGAGAATTGAATGTAGATTTAAAAAAGGATCGTGACGAAGTAAAAGTGATGGGTAAAGATCAGTTCAGGCAAATTAAATTAAAAGCAGAAGATGCTGCCATAGAATTTAACGACATTGA
>DATEMK010000085.1:0-6135 GCA_035275625.1 Bacteroidia bacterium | reverse complement strand
GACGGTGATGGTTGCATTTCCTGCAGTGCTCCATTGCACATTAACACTGCTGTTGTTTGAAGCGCCTGAAATACTTCCGCCTGTTACTGACCAGTTGTAAGAATTACCTGCAACAGGATTTGCAACTGTGTATTGACTGATTGTTGTTGTGCAAACTGATTGTGGGCCATTAATGACAGGAACAGGATTTGGATTAATAACAACAGGGACCATGATTGAAGAATCACAACCGTCAGTATTGGTTTCAGTTAACATAATTATTCCGTTGCCGGAATTACCCCACTGAACAGTTATAGAATTCGTATTCGTGGCCATTATATTTCCACCTGTTACTGACCATAGATAATTTATATTTGAGACGAACGGTGCTGTGTAAACCTGTGTTGAATTTTCACAGATGCTCATATTTCCGCTAACAGATGGAACCGGGTTTTGAGAAATAGTAATCACAATAACATCTGTATCCGCAGGACAGGAATAATTTCCTGTTGTTACCAGCATCAACTGCAGATTTCCCGAAATGAGTTCACTTGCTGAAGGAGTGTAATTCGCATTGAGTGTAATATTATCTGGAGAAAATATTCCTGATCCGCCAAGCCATATACCACCTGAAGCAACATTAACACTTCCGTTAAGGTTTACTGATTGCTGGTTTGTGCACATCAATTGATCTGTCCCGGCATTAGCTGCAATAGGAGAGGGTAAGGCGGTTACTATAACGGTATCATAGGTTAAGGAGCAGGACATGGAATCCTGCAACTGAACTGTATATATACCGGCACCTACTGTTATAGACTGTGAAGTGGAACCATTGCTCCATAAATAATTAAAAGGCGCCAATCCACCTGACGGATTTGCCGTTACAGTTGCATTGGGGCCGCCAAAACAAATAATCGGATTCTGCGGAGTAATTGCAACTGCAAGGTTGTTCACGAAATTAATACGAATGGTATCACAGAAATATACTGCGAGGCAGGCTGCTGTAACATAACCGCAAACCTGGTAATCAACATAAGCAGGTAAAGCTGTTCCGGAAGGATTAACAGTAACCGCATTACAACCATTTGTACAGCTTAAGAAAGAATTATAAGTAGCATTATAAGGAACTGATGTCCATGTTATGCTCGTATCCTCCAGTCCCGTTACATTCATGTTTCCCGTGCACGCCTGTGAAACCCATTGTGTACCATTAAGAGCGGGCTGTGGAATAGATGTTATCTGGTATGTATTATTATTATTTCCGGGTTTGCAAAATGTGAGGAGATGAGGCCCCGGTCCGCTCAGGCAAATAGGTTGACCTACCGCAACAGGAGGTCCGCAATTGATCTGATAAAATAGTGCTCCCGGAGGCACAGCTCCTGAGGCAATGCTGAAATTAATTCCGTTTGCAGAAGAATCAAGTGTAATAATAAATTCAATGCATTTATCAGAGCCTGTGACTCCGCAACAATATCCATCACGGGAGATTGTTGGGCTGATCCAGGTTCCGTTGGGTTGCCCGGTAAGATTGACAATAAATGCCGGTGTGATTGAATCGCATATTTGCGAATAAACAGGGTCACCCCTGGTAACAACTGCAAGAAGAATTAATGTCGAAATGTAGATTTTTTTCATTTTCTTTTTGTTTGAATTGTTACATTAATTGGAACAAAGTAAAAGCCATCAAACCGCTAAAACCCTGTATTTACAAGGCTTTCTTACAATCAGCCAACCGGAGAAAATTTTAGTTTGTGTAATACAAAAGGATGAGATTTTGTAAATTTTGTAATAATTTCAGGTTTCATTTGCTCATTTATTTTTTTTTAATGAGTATTTGTTTCTTCCATCAGGAACCGACTGAAGAATCAATATTTCAAAAAAATTTGAGTGATAGTATTTATTTAAAAATTGCCCGGAAAAAAAGATTGTATACCAAAGAGTATAATGAACAAAATTCCGTTCATCACTGATTGGGATTATTTATTCTTTTGATTAAAAACGTCATGTTGTTTTTAAATCACATGACTTTATTCAAAAAGGCTGGTAAATATTGGTCAGCTATATGCTGCTTAGTTTTTTTCTTTTCATCATTTGCCGGTCTTCACCCTGTTCAGTTCATCCTCCGCCCCCGTGTGGCGTCTGCGAGCCTGCTCAACTGTCCGTTTGCCAAAGTTATAAGTAAGATGAAAACGCACAAACTGTGAATCCTCCAGTTGCTGAAAATCAAAATTTATATTGCCATAGTTCACTTTGGCAATTGTTTTTTCTGTTTTAAAAATATCATTAATATCCACTTTTAGGTTTAGCCTTTTATCAAAAAACTTTTTACTAAAGCCTGCCGAAACTGAATATTGGGGATCAATAAGAAAAGTAGCCCACACCATTTTTGAATTATAGTATGCTGACAATTCAAACGCGTAATTTCCCGGAAGCTGGAAGGAATTATCTGTATTCACCATATAAGTCGTCAATTGTTTGTCCACATTAATCCCTGAAGTAATTCCTGTAAACCTGTTATTAAATACATTGATGTTATTGCTGGTGAGCCACCATTTTGTAACCTGGAATGGAATGCTGACGGATAAACCATAATTATCATGCGATTCAAAATTTTCTGTGGTGACAAAAGTGGTGCGTGTGGAATCAATCTGCTTTGAAATATCAGTCATGGCATTTGTTGTATGGCTATAGTTGATGGTTGTAGTAACAACATCCATAAACGTATGCGACAGCTCAAAGGAATGGGTGAACTGCGGCTGCAGGTTAGGATTGCCTTCCTCATAAGTATTGGGATCTAAAAAATAACGGAAAGGATTTAATTGCTGGTAAGCCGGTCGGTCTATTCTCCTGCTGTAATTGAGCCCGAACTGATTATTCTTGTTAAGCTTGTAGGAAAGAAACGCACTTGGAAAAAGTTGAATATAATCCCGTTTAAAGTTTTGTGAAGCAGTAATCTGTTCGCCTTTTGAAATAGTTTGCTCACCGCGAAGTCCTGCCTGCATCCCCCACTTGCCAAATTCGCCTGACCAATTCACATAAACGGCATTAATATTTTCCGTGTAGTTGAAATGATTTGTTTTTCCTGTATCTATTATATCCTGGTTGTCAATGATTGAATAATATTTAACATCATTATCAGTGGTAACATAGCTGCTTTTCACTCCGGTTTCCAGCTTCATGTTTTTACCAAACGGTTGAGCATAATCAATTTTTGCTGATTTGACAGTGATTTTTGCAGGCTGGTTATTCCGCTCCAGTTCAACGTAAGGTATATACAAAGGATCAGGTGAAAAATGACGGGTATTAAAATTATTATCAGAATGAGTGTCATAATGTGCATAATCCAAATCAGTGGTCAGCTCTTTTCCGAGCGTATCAATTGTAAAGCTGTGATTAAGATTGAGCGTATAATTATTCCACTTTCTGTCACTTGTATTTATTGTTGTATAGCCTGAGTCTGCAAGCACAGACTGGTTGGTGATTTGAGTGGTGCTTGTTGTTTTATCATCGCTGGTATTAAAATTTCCTTTCATCAGAAAACCAATTGTATGCTTTGAATTAATGAAATAGTCAACTCCTGCTTTTATATTCTGATTTTCAGATTCTGTTTTGCCATACGATCGCTGATCGAACACAGCCGTATAATCAGTTTCCTTAAATCTCCTGATTAACGTGTTGTTTTCAAAATAAAATTGCTGGCCGTAATGATAGTTTCCGAATGCATTGAATTTTTCATTGCGGTAATTCATGTTGATCCCCGTGTTAAAATCAGGATACACTCCCTGCCCGTAGCTTGCGTTCAATGATCCGTTAAAACCGAGGTTTTGTTTTTTGCGCAGCTTTATATTTATGATTCCTGAATTTCCGGCAGCATCATACTTTGCAGAAGGGTTGGTAATAATTTCTATTTGCGAGAGTTCTTCCGCGTGCATATTCTTCAGCAAATTAGTTAAATCAGATCCTGTGAGATAAGAAAGTTTCCCGTCAATCATAATCTGAACACCCTGTTTCCCTTTTAAGCTTACATTGTCATTATTATCCACGCTTATACCGGGAGAACGTTTTAAAATTTCAAGCACTGTAGAACCGCTGTTTACAATAGAGTTTTCAATATTCACCACTGTGCGGTCAACACGATGCTCGATAAAAGGTTTGACAGATTCAATGGTTGCTTCTTTTAAATTAACCGCTCCATCTCCGAGCATTACCGGAGGCAGCGTTAGATTATCACCTTCATAAAAAACAGGTTCAGAATATTTTTTATAACCCACCTGCGCAATTACAAGGTTAAATGAACCGGGTGTAATACCTTCGAAAATAAATTTTCCATTTTCGTCTGTAATTGCGCCTTTCACCAGGGAACTGTCATTGCTTTGAAGCAATACTGCATTGGCAAACGCAACAGGTTTATCAGCATTATCTTTTACAATTCCTGAAATATTTCCCTGCTTTGTCTGCGCATGTAATTGCAAAGTCAAAAGGAATAAAATAAAAATAAATAGGTTTTTTTTCATAATTGTTATTGCAGCTTTCAGCATGAGACGCTTTGCAATATTAATTGGTTACAATCTGCACAGCAGTTTTTTCTGTACATGTAAATGTGAGTTATTCTCCACATAAAAATGTGATGCGGATTTTTCTTCTTCCATCATGAATTGAATTGTCAAAACATAATTCAATAATGGAAATCCATAATGCCTTAACGGTTAAAATACTTTATCCGGGTTCAAAATTGTTATCTTTGATTCTTAACATAGAGCTTAATATTTCTTAAAATGAACAAACCTCCCCGTTCAAAAATAAGTGCAGTCATTACAGGTGCCACAGGCATGGTAGGAGAAGGAATAGTACATGAGTGTTTAATGCATAATGATGTGGAAAATGTATTGTTGCTCAGCAGGAAACCTTCCGGTATTGTACATCCAAAGCTTCGCGAAGTGCTGCACAATGATTTTTTTAATCTTGCTGCTGTAGAGCAGCAATTGGTTGGTTATAATGCCTGCTTTTTTTGCCTCGGTGTTTCCTCTGTGGGGATGAATGAGCAGGATTATACAAAGATGACTTATACATTGACCATGCAGGTTGCCGGAACACTCTGCCGCCTGAATGCAGGGATGGTTTTCTCTTACATATCAGGAGCCGGGACCGACAGCACTGAAAAAGGAAGAAGCATGTGGGCAAGAGTGAAAGGGAAAACAGAAAACGACCTGTTGAAGCTTCCTTTCAAAAAAGTGTATGCCTTTCGCCCCGGTATAATTGAACCCACTGCAGGTTTGAAGAACACGCTGAAGCTTTATACTTATTTCGGATGGCTTTTACCCGTTATGCGAACCTTTTTTCCAAAATACTTTTGCACGCTGAGTGAGCTGGGGCTTGCTATGATCAATTCAGCATCCTTAGGGTATGAAAAGCAAGTGCTCGAAGTGAAAGACATTGTAGCGTTATCCAAAAGATAAAGGAAACGTTATTCAATTATTCGGGCAGCTAAAATTCATATTAATGTCGTATTGCAGGTGAATAAGCATACCCATACTTTTGGAACAAAATCTAATATTAAATCAATCAAATGCAATTCATGAAAAGAATATTATTCCTCGCGTTATGTTCTGTACTTATCAAAGCTGTGCCTGCTGTACATGCACAAACATGGTCATCATCCGGCTTAAGCTTTCCGCCTGTTGTCTATGCCATAGCAGATTACAATGGTACATTGCAGGTTGCCGGTGCATTTTCCACACCTAGTGAAATTCGAACGTTATGTGTTTACAATGGCGATTTGTATTCGGGTGGAACCAATGGCGGTGCCACTACCAGCGTTTATAAAAACGGAGTCAGTATTGGCACTACGAATGGTGCCAGCAATTTAGTATTTGCAATGGCAGTTTACAATAACCAGTTGTATGTTGCCGGAAATTTTACAAGCATAAATGGTGTTGCTGCAAATAATATTGCACGGTGGAATGGTTCTGTGTGGACGGCAGCAGGTACCGGTGCCGGGGGAGTGAATGAATATATGAATGCAATATGTGTTTACAATGGCTCACTCTATGCTGGTGGAGCACAATCCGGGAATTGCTTTAAATGGAACGGCACAAGTTGGTCCGTTGCCGGCATTTTTTCGGAGAGTGGCGGATGGGGTTATATACGCAGCATGGG
>DATEMK010000084.1:0-4747 GCA_035275625.1 Bacteroidia bacterium | reverse complement strand
TTATGCTGGGCTTATTCAGCCTGCTGATCGTGTCCTGCGCAAAGGATGATAAGACAGATTCCAACCCGGGAACAGCTACTCTTTCTGTACGGATGACAGACGCACCCGGAAATTATGATGCTGTATTTATTGACCTGCAGGGTGTGGAAATTACAGGCAGCGCAGGAAATGCCACATTGCTGAATGTAAATCAGGGCATTTATAATTTGCTTGATTTTGCCAACGGTATGGATACACTTATTGCAACCGGCAATTTACAGGCAGGTAAGATAGAGCAAGTGCGGCTTATTCTCGGAAACAATAATTCGGTGGTCGTTGACAGCGTTTCTTATCCTTTGAGCACTCCCAGCGCACAGCAATCGGGGCTTAAACTCCAGGTTCATGAAACGTTTCTTGCAGGAGTGGCTTATGAGCTGCTGCTGGATTTTGATGCAGCGCAATCTATAGTTGTGCAGGGAAACGGGAGCTATCAATTGAAACCTGTAATAAGAGTAATTGATATTGCAATAAGCGGTTCCATAAAAGGAAGGGTTCTGCCTGCCGGTGTGCAATCAATAATAACAGCTGATAATGGCGCTGCATCTTACTCAACTGTATCAGATTTTAATGGTAACTTTCTTCTCCAGGGTATTCCTGCGGGAATTTATGCTGTTACTATTACCCCACAGGTTCCTTTTATGCCTGTAACATTAAATAATATTTCGGTGACCACAGGTGCAATAACAGATTTGGGCAATATTAATCTTTAGCTGAAAAATGATTTAGTAAAATATCATTCTCCATAAATCTTTTTCACCGCATCCTTATTATTTTCCAAAATCATTCTTCTCTTCAGG
This sequence comes from Bacteroidia bacterium, assembly GCA_035275625.1. Classification (GTDB taxonomy): domain Bacteria; phylum Bacteroidota; class Bacteroidia; order AKYH767-A; family OLB10; genus DATEMK01. The sequence goes on along the minus strand of DATEMK010000084.1, from coordinate 3,911 downwards.
CTGAGCTTGGGTGTCATTTCACCCTGTTCAATCGAAAATTCACGTGAAAGCAGCTCGAATTTTTTAATGGATTCAAAGTGGCCGAGGGTTTTATTGATGATTTCAATTTCTTCTTTCATGCGGTCGCGCACCTCTTTGCTTGTCGTAATTTCTACATTGCTGTTCAGCGTAATTCCTTTTTTCGCTGACCAATCTTTTATATATGCAAATGCCGGTACAATTAATGCTGCGGCAAATTTTTGATTTTCCCCGATGATCATCGCCTGTTCAATAAAAGGAGACTCCTTTAATTTATTTTCAATCATCTGCGGAGCAATATATTTTCCACCCGAAGTTTTAAATATTTCTTTTTTACGGTCGGTGATTTTTAAAAATTTCTCATCTGTAAATACTCCGATATCGCCCGTGTGAAACCAGCCGTCAGGGTCCAGCACTTCAGCCGTAAGAACCGGTTCTTTATAGTAACCCAGCATAACGTTGGGTCCCTTGCAAAGAATTTCTCCGTCCTCCGCGAATTTTACCTGCACGTTTGAAAGGACAGTTCCCACGGTTCCGAATTTTACGCAGCCGGGCTGAAAATTATTTACCGCTATAACCGGTGAAGTTTCTGTGAGTCCATACCCTTCCAGCACCGGGATTTTTGCTGACCAGAAAACCCGTGCTAACCGGGGCTGTAACGCAGCACCTCCTGATGCAATAGCACAAACATTGTTACCCAAAGCTTCGCGCCATTTGCTGAATATAATTTTGTTTGCAATTTTTAACTGCTGTTCATACCACCATCCGTTCGCACCATTTAATTCATATCGCAGACCGAGATGGAGCGCCCAGAAGAATAAAGATTTTTTTATTCCTTTTAATTCAGAACCTTTTGCCACAATTTTATCATAAACTTTTTCAAGCAACCGGGGAACGGTTACGAAAATCTGCGGCTTCACTTCCTTGAGATTATCCGCAATGGTTTCCATGCTTTCAGCATAATAGACTGAAATGCCATAATACATATACAGGTAGGACAGCATGCGTTCATATACGTGATTAAGAGGAAGAAAGCTTAATGCGCGCCATGACCTGTCAAAGGGGCAAAGCGTTTCTGTAGCCTCGCAGTTTTTTAAAATGTTATTGTGAGAAAGCATAACGCCTTTTGGAACTCCCGTAGTTCCGGAAGTATAAATTAATGTGGCCACGTCATCCGGATGGATGGAAGATTTTATTGCTTCCAGCGTTGCCGGGTCGGGATTCTTTTTTCCAAGCTCAATTATTTCTTTCCAGCTTTTTGCATGTGCAACATCATTAAATGTGTAAACTTCTTTTATGGCCGGAATTTCTTTGGCAATCGAAAGAACCTTATTATAGAGTTCTGCAGTTGAAACAAAAACCATTTTCACTTCAGCATGATTTAAAATGTATTTTAAATCTGTTTCGCTTATGGTCGGATAAACAGGAGCGTCAATAATTCCTGCCTGGAGGGCGCCCAAATCTGCAAAATTCCATTCGGGGCGGTTATTGGCAATAATGGCGATCTTATCTCCTTTATTCAATCCTGATGCAAGCAGTCCGTAGCTGAAATTGTCAGCGTATTCTTTAAATTCCTGCGTGCTGTATTTTACCCATTGCCCGTTTGCCTTGCAGGCAAGTGCATCAGGCTTGGGAAATTTTTCAAGCTGGTTTGAAAGAAGGTCGAATATCCTTGTGACTTGCATTTATGGTATACAATTTATCCCGAAGGGATTGCTTCGGAGCGATTTGCAATTTACAATTTGTAAGCAAACTTATTAAATCAATTTACAGTAAATGAAAAATTTTAAGATTTTTATTTTCACACTGCCTGCATGTTGTTTACTGTGTTTTCTTTTCTTTGTTGCAATGAAATTCAATACACGGTTTACAGAATTGTTAAACGTTAACTACCCGATCATCATGGCACCAATGTTTTTGGTTTCAAACGAAGAGATGATGAAAGCTGCTTTACGAAGCGGGGTGATGGGGGTTTTCCCGACCCTGAATTTTCGTAAAGAGAGTGATTTAGACGCATTGTTGCAGCGGTTGAATGCATATAAACTGGAGAATATGGGTCAGAAAGGAAATTACGGGGTAAATTTAATTGTCCAGAAAACAAATCCGCTGTATGAAAAGCACCTCGAGATTTGCGTCCGGAACAAAGTTCCGTTTTACATTTCTTCTCTCGGTAACCCGAGAAAAGTAATTGATGAAGCGCATGCTTATGGTGCAAAAGTTTTTTGTGATGTAACCAACCTGGAACATGCAAAGAAAAGCTTTGAAAACGGTTGTGACGGATTTATTGCAGTAGGGCAGGGGGCAGGCGGACATGCAGGGCCTTACCCGTTAAGCGTTCTTATCCCCTCGTTGCATCATCATTTTCCGGATAAGCCGGTAATTGCCGCAGGCGGAATTGCCACAGGCGAAGCCATTATTGCTATGCTGGCATCGGGTGCGTCAGGGGTATCAGTAGGGACAAGGTTTATTGCATCTGCAGAAGCAACGGTAAGCAATGATTATAAAAATGCTGTGGTAGATTCATCTATGCAGGACATTGTTTTGTCGGAAAGAATTTCCGGTACACCCTGCACGATTATTAATACCCCTTACGCACAGAAAATCGGCTATAAGCAAAACGGGTTTGAAAAATATATGAGCCGTAATCCGCGCACAAAAAAATACTTCAAAATGCTGGTCCAATTGCGCGGCATGAAAATGCTGGAGCGTGCCGTGAGACCGGGCAATCATGACAATCTCTGGTGTGCGGGACAATCTGTTGAAATGATTCATGATATCCTGACATGTGAGGAAATAATTCAGCGGTTAGTTAAGGAAATGGAAACCGGTTATTCGGAGCTTGCGAAATCAATTGATAGTAGTCAATAGGTTGTTGCTTGAATTGCTATATTGTTAAATTGCTAAATTGCTATGGTGCTTTCAGAATTAATCAGAAAAGCCGAAACTTCTCCTTTTTACCTCTGGGTGCTGAATAATATTTTATGGAAAAAAATTCCTTTTAATAATCCGCATAAAATAAAAATTGAAAAAATTAAAGACGGATCACTCACGATTTTTCTTCCGTACAAAAGAAAAAACATGAACCATATAGGAGGGATTCATGCCTGCGCCCTGGCAACACTGTGTGAATATACTACGGGATTAACTTTGATGTCTTCCATTTCAGAGAAAGAGTTCAGGATCATTTTAAAAAATATTAAAATGACCTACCATTACCAGGCAAAAATGAAAGTGCAAACAACATTTTCACTGTCAAAAGAGTTTATCCGGAATGAAATTGTTGAGCCGTTAAAAACTGCTGATTCAATTTTCAAAGAACTCACAGTGGAACTTTATGATGTGAAGAAAAATCATATCTGTACCGGTGTCATTAACTGGCAAATAAAAAAATGGGAAAAAGTCAAAACAAAAGCAGCATGAAGAATCACAGGGCTTTTATAGTTTGCATTTTACATTTTGCGTTTTGCATTTCATTTTCTTCCTGCTTAACCATTGAGCCTGTTGAAGTGAGGAATGTAGATAATTTTCAATTGAAAGATGTGCTCACAAAACCGAGTGTTCAGTTTGATGTGACCGTTCATAACCCGAATAAATTCGGCCTGACACTAAAGGAATTTAAATCCACTGCATTTTTGGGAGACAAAATGGTAACGGATATTTTTATTGAAAAGAAAATATATATGGGGGCTGACAGCGATATTTCCATTCCGCTGCAAACTTCCCCTTCCTTAAAAGATATTTCAGAAATCGTATTTTCAGGAAATGCGTCAAAAGATTTAAAGGTGGAAGGATATATCGTGGTAAGAAAATTTATTTTCAGGAAAAAATTTCCATTTACAGTGAGAACCACGCTCTGAAATACTCTTAGCAGGTTCAGGATAACCACCACTCAT
>DATEMK010000083.1:0-11504 GCA_035275625.1 Bacteroidia bacterium | reverse complement strand
TACTATATCGTTAGGCAAGGTTTGAAACTTTAAAAGCGAAAATTGCATATAAGCCTTCAAACTTTACAGATAAAAAAAATCAATTTAAAATTTTAACAATTAAAGCAAAAAAGTCATGAAAAGAACATTGAAAGAAGAATTAGATGCCTTTAACAGGTTCCAGAGTTTTTGTAATTTGCCTGCTAATAAACCTATTTGGCAGGGGCTATTAAGCTATTCCAACGGCATGACAGCGATGGATTTAAAAATCCAGGCTATATATGCCACAGATTCTCAGCAGGAAGAAGATAATAAAGGTGTGACACGTACCAGGAAGCAGGTGAAGACTGCGATGGCTAACGTGGCATCAAGTACTGCTTCCTGCTTACAATCGTTTGCTTCTGTAAACGATGACCAAAATTTGTATTCCCAGATGCAAATTGAACTTTCGGATATTATGAGGGCCAAGGATGCAACAGCTATCGGAAAGTGTAACCTGGTTTTGCAAAAGGCATCGGGATTGCCGCTTGCCGCTATTGAACCGTTTGGCATTTCACAATTGGTAATTGATACTCTTGAACAGTCCATCGAAGACTATAAGGGAGTGGCTGCATCCACCGGTGACGTTAGAACGATAAGAAAGGGTTTGACAAAAAATTTAACTACACTGACCGGTGAGGCAAATAAAATAATGAGAACCCAATTGCTTAAAATGGGCAAGCAGTGGAGAACGAGCCATCCTGATTTTTACGAAGGTATGGTGAACAGCGCTAAAGTAATCCGAGTAAGCATTCATACGAAAGCAAGAGTTACTGTGAAGGATGAAAATGATGCTTTTGTTGAAAATGCCACTATAGTTATCACTTCGGCTGACGGAAGTCAACTGACCGGTAAAACGACTGCTAAAGGAAGCTGTACCATTAGCCGTGTTCCTGAAGGCAGCGCAAGCATGACTATAAGCAAGCCGAATTTTATTGAGAAAACTATAGAGGGACTGAATTTTCAGCGCGGAAAAACACTTAGCCGTACGATAACGCTTCTTCCGGAGTTTGATGTTCCGGCAGTGAGTGAAACTTCAAAACAGAAGGCATCGGCAAAATAAGCCTGAAGCTCACCTAAATCCTTCCGCCTCAGGCGGAGAAGACTTGAAAAACCCGCTCCGCCTTTGGCGGACGGGCTTTTTGCTTTTTGAAAGTGCCGGATGTTACTATCTTTGTCATAGCAAACCCTTGCGCCACAGTCCCTGTGAAAGAAAGGAGACTCTGCCTGGAAAAAAATACTTCCTTTCATTATGGAGCAAAAAGCAATAATGGAGAATAAGACGCTGCACACAAAAATATACGGTGACAGAGCAATTAATATTGGCACTTTAATCGGAGGTCCGATAGCAGCGGGTTATTTAATTGCAGAAAACTATAAAGTATTTAATGAATTTAGTAAAGCAAGAAGAACATGGCTTTACACAATACTTGCGTCCATAATAATCTTTAGGTATTGTATTTTTTATCCCGGCTTTTACGAAAGCGCCAACAGGATTGCTCCCGGTCGTTTATACCGGGATAGTTTTTTATTTAGTTAAAAAATTTCAATCGGAGAAAATAAATAACCATTTGGTAAATGGTGGCTCTGTTTACAGCTGGAAACGCACTGCGACTGTTGCAATAATTGGTTTGTTTTTTACAATAGTGCCAATTTGCAGTATCTATATGGTGGTTAACCCTGAAAAACCCGAAATGGTAAAAAAAAGAATTGGATTAACGGGAAATGAAATTGTTTTTGATAAAAATAATATCTCGTTAGAGGAGGTTGACAAGATAGGAGAAAGTTTGATTAAAGCGACATTTTTTTTATATGACTCGAAGGTACAAGTCATTGTAAAAAAAACGGATAATGACTATGAAATATTCGTTTCATGTTTAAATGAAGAGTCAATTAATGATGATGTTTTAAATATATTCAATGAATTGCAAAGTGAAATGCAGAAATTATTTCCTGATAATAAAATAGTTTTTAATTTATACATAGATAAAATGGAAAATATAGTGGAACGTATCGAGTGAAGTAATATTAAAGGCTGGCTCATCCGCCTCAGGCGGATGCCCTCTCTTCTTCGTTATCGGCCATTTTAACGTTCCGAATAAACGACACTGCATGAAAAAAACATTATTGCTAATCCTGACGATGACTGCATTAACAGCATTCGGACAGAAATCATTTCACTACAATAAGGATTTCAAAAAAATTCTTGAAAAAACAAAAGACGCAAACGATGATTTATCTTATGACAAACTTTTGAAAAGGTTTAATACCAATGACACCACCTTAACTGATTATGAGGTTTTGTCATTGTTGATTGGCTTTACAAACCAACCAGCATTCAAGCCCTATAAAGACCTTAAAACAGAAAGAGCCATTAAATCACTTAACAGCGAAAAGAAATATCAAGAGGCACTTGATACTGCAAATTTGTTTTTAATCAACCACCCGGTAAGTCAACAAGCCATTATTGAGAAATCATTCGCATTGGACAAACTCGGACAAGAAGATAGTGCCCGATATTATTTGTACCGGTTCAGAAAAATAATGCAAGCAATGGCATTTAGTGGTAAGGATAAAGAACCATATTTTGCTTTAGGTCCTGCGGACGGACAGAATTTTATTATTAAAACTATGTCTGCGAGTATTGGAGTTATGGGTTCAGGTTCTGATAAGCACGGGAATTTTCTTGATATACTTGAAGCTAAATTCAAGGATGGAACAAGTCAGAATATTTATTTTATTATACAGCACGCTACTGATAAAATGTTTGGAAAATGACTTTAGCATTGTAACTTCGAGGATACAGAAAAACGGCTGGTAACATCCGGATTAAAAGAAACCTGGCCGGGAAACACCAATAAAAAATAAAAAAGAAGTGACTAGATTAGCATTGTTAAATAATAACAACTAAAATGGATAATTCAAGAGTATACAGGATGTCTTTTGCCAGTGTCTATCCGTTATATATACAAAAAGCGGAGAAAAAGGGACGCACAAAAGCAGATGTAGATGCCATTATTTTTTGGCTGACAGGATATAATAAACAAACACTGCAGCAACAAATCAGCAAGAACAGTGATTTTGAAACCTTTTTCGCCCAGGCGCCACAAATTAATCCAAATGTTTCAAAAATTACAGGTGTAATTTGTGGATATCGTGTGGAAGAAATCGAAGACAAACTCATGCAAAAGATTCGTTATTTAGATAAGTTGATTGATGAATTGGCAAAAGGAAAGACAATGGAGAAGATTTTAAGAAAGTAAGGAGAATCAGGTGTATGGTGAAAAAAACAAAAAAAGTTCTGCAACCCAAAATCCGTCAGGTAACGAAGCGCCTGCTGTGTTTCGCACCATCTGCCTGTGGCCAGGTTTTTCTCACCAGGCTGTGAAAGCTCAGTTAAATATTTTTCCAGGATTCAAAATCATATTAGGATCAAAAAGTTTTTTTATTCCTTTCTGCAGGCGGATTTGAGTTGGGTTAAAAGGAATATCCATGTAATTTTTCTGCACCCACCCGATTCCATGCTCACCTGAAATGGTTCCGCCTAAGGAAACACACAATTGAAAAATTTCGCGGATGCCCGGGGGAACTTTTTCATTCCAGTCTGCATCACTCATATTTTCTTTAATGATATTAACATGCAGGTTGCCATCACCCGCATGGCCATAACAGACAGAACGGAATCCATATTTATTCCCGATTGCTTTTACTCCTTTTAAAAGCACAGGCAGCTCCGCTCTCGGAACAACCGTATCTTCTTCTTTATAGATGGAATGTGATTTAACAGCTTCACCCGTTGCCCTGCGCATTTTCCAGAGTTCCGCTTTTTGCTGTGCCGTATCGGCAAACAACACTTCGTCACATTCATAACGGTACATGATTTCCGAAATTTTTTCACACTCTTTAAACAAAACATCCGTATCATTTCCATCCACCTCAATGATGAGATGTGCTTTGATTTCATCTTTGATAGTCATTTTTACATCCACAAACTGAAGCACATAGTCAATCGCATCGCGTTCCATAAACTCCATTGCAGAAGGCGTTATTCCTGCCATGAATACGGCAGAAACAGCTTCGCATGCTTTTTCAGCAGATAAAAACGGCACCAGCATCAGGAGGTTTTGCTTCGGAAACGGGATCAGCTTAAAAACAATTTTTGTGATAATTCCCAATGTTCCCTCGCTGCCGATCATCAGTTGCGTAAGATTATAGCCCGTAGAATTTTTTAAAACATTTGCGCCCGTCCATATTATTTCACCGGTCGGAAGCACTGTTTCAGTATTCAAAACATAGTCTCTCGTAACTCCGTATTTCACCGCTTTTGGCCCGCCTGCACATTCGGCAAGATTGCCACCGAGAAAGCAGGAGCCGCGGCTTGCAGGGTCGGGCGGATAGAATAAACCTTTTTCAATTACCGCATCCTGGAATACCTGGTTAATCACCCCGGGTTCCACAGTGGCCTGCATATTCCGCTCGTCAATTTGCAGAATGGAATTGAAACGTTCCATTGAAATTATAATGCCTCCGTAAACCGGTAATGCGCCTCCGCTGAGGCCTGTGCCCGCGCCACGCGGTGTGGCAGGAATTAATTCACGGTTGCAGAGATCTAAAATTTTTGAAATTTCTTCAGCGGTACGGGGTTTCACTACTGCTTCAGGCAGAAAAGATAAATCTTCCGTTTCATCCTGCGAATAAGTCTCAAGATTTTCTGAGTCGGAAAAAACAAAATTTTCCCCGGTGATATTCCTTAATTGTTCAAGGAGAACAGGAGTAAGCTTATTATACTTCATCCGGCAAAAGTAAAAAACGAAAGAAGTCTTTTGTAATTATTTATGCAATTGATGTTATTTAAAAAGAAATTGAAGTTAATATCAACAATAAATCGTTTTGATTTATTATATTTGAATTAATTAAAAGCTACAGCAGATAGTTTCACATATAAATTTATTATCATGAAAAAAAAATTACTCATCGTATTCTTATTCATCAGCAAAGTTGCTTTCCCGCAGGAGGAAACTGCTAACTGGTACTTCGGAGTTTATGCAGGACTTCATTTCCAGGCGGGAGGCCCCGTTGCCAACCCCTCCACTACGTTAGTGACCAATGAGGGAACCTCTGCAATTTCAGATGCAGCAGGCGATCTCCTTTTTTATACAGACGGCATTTCTGTTTGGAACAAGCTTCATAATGTTATGGCAAACGGAAGCGGATTGATGGGGGGAATTTCTTCCACCCAGTCAGCTTTAATTGTTCCGCAACCTGGAAGCGCTAACCTGTTCTTTATTTTTACAACAGATGAAATCGGTGGCCCAAACGGATTTCGCTATTCCATTGTGGATATGAATCTGCAAAATGGCACCGGTGATATTACAAGTTCAAAAAATGTGCTTGTTCTCAATAATGTAACCGAAAAGCTCACTGCTGTTAAACAGGCAAATGCTACGGACTATTGGATTGCAATTCATGAATGGGGGACAAATGCCTTTTACGTTTACAGCCTTACCGCAGCAGGATTACAACCTGCACCTGTTATCAGTAATACAGGAATTATTCATACAACAGCAGTCATACAGAATACTTACGGACAAATGAAATTTTCTTTTTGCGGTGACAAAATTGTATCGGCAATCGCATATTTAGATACGGTTGAGATTTTTGATTTTGATAATGCCACCGGTATCGTGTCAAACCCGGTTTCACTTCCTTTATTTGATCATGTTTACGGAGTGGAATTTTCAGGCGACCAGCATCTTTTGTATGTAAGCACGTATGATCCTAACGGTACTTTAGTGCAATTTGATCTCACTGCCGGAAGCACGGCTGCGATCATTGCTTCAAAAACAATGCTGAGCCTTACTCCTGATATATATGCTTTACAAATGGCATCTGACGGAAAAATTTATGTTTGCAGATCGTTCAGCGCTTTTCTTGGTGTGATTAACGATCCTTCTATCCCGGGAACGGGATGCAATTATCTTGACAATGGAATTGATCTTGATCCCAATTTTACAGGCGCAACATCTGCTTTGGGGCTTCCTAATTTTGTTCAATCAAACTTCAGATCGGAAATTACATGCTCTCCGAACTCAGCAAACGAATTAAATGCGGGAAACAGCCTGACTGTATATCCAAATCCTTTCTCTGATAATTTTATGATTCAGTTTTCCCGGATAAATCAGCCTTCGGAAATCGTTATTTATGATGCCATAGGAAAAAGGGTTGACACTTTTATGATTGGACAGAATCAAAAGAGTTTTTCTTATGGAAAGTCATTGTCAAACGGAATTTATTTTGTTTTTATTAAAAATGATTCAGGGCAGGACGTTATTAAAGTTGTGAAAACAGGAGTTAATTGAAAATAAAAAATCCCGTCCCTCCCGAGGAGGGACGGGAAAAAACTAAAAACTAACCCTGTCTTTAAAAATCTTTCATAACAGAAAATTTTACCGGAAGCGTTAATCTCACCGATACATTCTTTCCGTTTTGCTGCCCGGGAATCCAGCGGGGCATTTTGGAAACTGCATGAAGCGCTTCTTTGGTAAAATCAGGAAAACCTTCAATTCCTTTCGCTTCTTTCGCTTCGATAACATTTCCTGAAGAATCCACCACAAATGAAATATAAACAGTTCCTCCAATATCATTAGAAAGATACTTTACGGGATAATCCACATTGCTGCGGATAAATTTCATCAGGGCTTTATCTCCTCCGCGGAATTCCGGAATTTTCTGCACCCATATTAGATCATAGGGTTCTGTTGATTCACTGTATCCTGTTTCATTTTTTTTACCCGGATTTTCATTGATCGCAATATCGCCTGTTCCTGAAGTATCTTTTGAATCGCTGATGATAACCGGTTTTAAGTCTTTATCTTTTTCTTCAGTATCAGTTGTGCTGTCAATTACTACAGGAATAATATTTTGTGCTGAAGTTTTTGAAGGCGGATTTGCCGGTTGAGGTTTTTTTTCGGGAGGAGAAACAGGAGGAGTGAGTGATACCTCATAAATGAGCTGGGGCGGAAGCTGGTCAATAATTCCCCTGATGTCTTCGATTGAAATTCTGCTGAAGTGATAACCTGTAAAAATCACAGTGCTCATTAACAGAAGGGCGATGAAATACCCGATGAGGATATTTCGCGGTAAACGTTTGCGCAGCATATATGCGCCATAAGACTGGTTGCGGTTTTCGAACACAATGTCTGACCATTTGTCGGTGAAGATGAATTCTCTTTTCATAGCGTATAGATTTTAAGGTTTGATGTATAACGCAGGAGAATTCCATAAAATTTTCTTCAATAAGTTAATATTGTCAGGAACTTGTAAAAAAACAGTAGAGGTAAATTAAAACTTTTTGCAGCGGGGTGGAAAGTACCGGATCAATAAGCAGCGCAGATAAAATTTTTTAAGCGCTGAATGTTTGAAAAATAAGAAAAGCAGGAATTTATTTCAAAGCATTTTCAACCGAAATTCTTTTTGATGAAGCAGGAGGGGGCGGCTCCATCCATTCACCTTGCTCTATTCTCACAAACTTAACATTGCAGCGGAAGCATCTGCGTGATTCTGTATACGGAAAGGGAGTTCCGTCCGGCTGCATGGCATGTGTGTAATCTTTGTAATGCCAGTTGTGACCTAGTATCTTACAAAGTATTTCGGACATGATTTCGGATTATTTATTCGTCAATAAAATTAAAAATATTGGTTTGAAACGCAAGTTATAATTTTTTCCTGTAACCACCAAATTTCTATCAAAAAAGCTTGCAAACAGCTCTGAAAGCAGAGCTTACTTTTCCGTGCTTTTAGAAACTTTATGGCGGAAGTCTCCCAGGTTTGTGGTCACAGAAAAAAGATTGGAAGCTCCGGCAAGATGATAGGCAGCCCTTCCATAGCTAAAATGAAATTTTGAAATCCGAAATCCAAAACCGCCCGAAAAACCGGAAATCCCTTTGCGTGTCTCAAGTCCTAAATCTTTTCTTCGCATATAATTGTAGCCAATGCGAAGATTCAGGTTTTGTGTAACAAGGATTTCTCCTCCGAGAATTACATGACGTCCTATTTTTTCAAACAATGAAATTTTCTGTTCTTTTATTTCACCGGTAATCGGATCCGTTTCATTGCTTTTATTAGTATTTACATAAGAGAGATTAAATTTTTCGAGATGCTGTAAAGTAAGAGAAATACGTAAAGGCGCTTTTGGCAAACGATAGGAGGTACCTAATTGTATTTCGAAAGGAATTGGTTCGTGATTACCAGGTGTATAGGTGGATAATTGTCCCCCGATATTTTTTAATGTGGCGGCAATTCCGAAATTATTTTTGACATTGTTGTAAATGATTCCCAGGTCAGCGGCCAAACCAAAAGATGTAAATTCTTCGAGAGATGAATAAATAACTTTTAAAGTGATTCCTGCTGAAACTCTTGTATAAACCGGGCGCGCGAAAGCAAGATTAAATGAATATTCCTTTGCCCCAAAGGTGGTTCCATCCCGGTAGCCGGTTACATCAGCTCTCATAAAATCACCGTAATCCACATAATGAATACCTGCTGAAAATGTGCCGAGCTTTTTATATTGCTGCGCATAAGCAACATAACCGTATTTGATGTCGAGAAAATAAGGAACATAGTTAAGGACAAGTGTTTTGCTCATGGATGAATCCAAAACAGCCGGGTTCTGAAAAGCAAGGTTCAGGTCATTGTCTCTTACTGAAAGAATATTTCCGCCTACAGCTGCCACCCTCGCAGAAGTGGAAAGATTCAGAAATTCATATGTATTGTTGCCGCCTGTTTGCGCTTGCACTGTAACATAAATAAAGCTAATGGCATAAAATGTAAAAAGTATTTTTTTCATCAGGTCAGCTTGGTTGGTTTTATTCGGAAACGTTTTTTTGGCTGGTTAATTGTGTTCATTATGCTGATTGTGTTAATCCCGAAAACCAATTCACCATTTAACTCAATTAACATAATTAACCGGTTACCTAATAAAGAGGATATTTATCCATCATTGCATTCACCTCTTTTTTTACTTTTAGAATCACTTCTTCTTTTTCATGGTTCATGATCACTTTATCAATAAGCGAAACTACTTTTTTCATTTGAGATTCTTTTAACCCGCGTGATGTGACTGCCGGGGTTCCGATCCTGATACCCGAAGTAACAAACGGAGATTTATCATCAAACGGGACCATGTTTTTATTGACCGTAATATCGGCTTTTACTAATGCATTCTCAGCCTGCTTGCCCGTAACATTTTTTGAACGAAGATCAATCAGCATGCAATGATTATCCGTTCCGCCTGAGATTATTTTATAACCGAGACTCACAAATTCATCAGCCATTACTTTGGCGTTTTTTATGATCTGCAAACAGTACTTAAAATACTCATCACTTAAAGCTTCTTCAAATGCGATGGCTTTTGCAGCGATTACATGTTCGAGCGGACCACCCTGCGTTCCCGGGAATACAGCACTGTCCATAATTGCAGACATCATGCGTATTTCTCCTTTTGGTGTTTTTAGTCCCCATGGATTTTGAAAATCTTTTCCCATCAGGATCATTCCTCCGCGCGGACCGCGTAATGTTTTGTGAGTAGTGGTTGTAATAATGTGGCAATGCGGAACAGGATCATTCAATAATCCTCTTGCTATTAATCCTGCTGGATGGGCAATGTCCGCCATCAATAAGGCTCCGCATGCATCGGCAGCTTCGCGGAAGCGTTTATAGTCCCAGTCACGGGAATAAGCAGAGGCGCCACAGATGATTAATTTCGGTTGCTCACGAATTGCTATTTCCATAAGCTTATCGTAGTCCACCCTTCCAGTTGATTCTTCCACACCGTAAAAGCAGGTTTGATATAATTTGCCGGAAAAATTTACCGGGCTGCCATGAGTGAGGTGCCCGCCATGAGAAAGATCAAATCCTAAAATCTTATCTCCCGGTTTGAGTACAGCAAGCATGACTGCCGCATTTGCCTGCGCACCCGAATGCGGCTGCACATTCGCCCACTCGCAATTAAACAAAGTTTTTGCCCGGTCAATGGCAATCTGTTCAACCTGGTCAACTATTTCACATCCGCCATAATATCTTTTTCCCGGTAATCCTTCTGCATATTTATTGGTGAGGCAAGTGCCCATAGCCTTCATTACCTGTTTGCTCACGAAGTTCTCTGAAGCAATAAGCTCAAGCCCTTCGCGCTGGCGCTTTAATTCTTTTTTTATGAGTTTAAAAATTGTTTTATCTTTTTTCATAGCATTCAATTCTATTTTTATTCTTAGGGTTCGGTTCCTGTTTGCAAAATGGTTGTTTTATGCTGCAAACTTAATTTTAATCAGGTTAAAATGCTTCACTAAGTAAATAAATAATTTTCATCCCCGGAAACAGTTTCGCAAAAGCGGATTAAAAAATATTATTCCGCATGCTTTATGACTGGCGGGGCTTACGGAAATTAGTATCCGGGCACTTTATTTAAAAAACAGATTTATCTGGTTTAATTACTTTTGAAAGCGGTTTCGTGATGCTTCCGTATGTAATCCGGCAACTTTTGACACTAATCAATATCTCTTCAAAAATGAAAATTTACAGTGAGATAATTTTCAGATTATCTGTACTGTTGATTTTTTGTATCTCGTTTTTCCTGAGAGTATACAAATTAGAAAGTTACCCTCTGCAGATGAATGTGGATGAAATCTCCTACCTGTATGACGGTTATTCTATTAAGGAAACCGGGGCTGACCGCTGGGGTGTGAAGTACCCGGTCATTCTCCACGGATTCGGAAGTTTTGATTATCATCCGCCCTTATATGCATACCTTGATGCGGCCAGCATCAGTGTTTTCGGATACTCGGATTTTGCCGCCAGGTTTCCTTCTGCCGTATTGGGATGCCTTTCACTGGTTTTAATTTTTTCAATTGCAAAAAGAACAGGTGGAAAATTATTTTCTTTTTTTGCTTTGCTTTCAGCCGGGCTTTGTCCCTGGCACCTGCTTTTTTCCCGGATAGGCCATGAAGGCACCATGCTGCCCGCTTTCTTGTTTATATTATCAGTTTATCTATGGTTAAAAGCGAAAGAACATAATTATAAAGCCGGTTACATTGTGTTAACCGGTCTTGTCATTGGGCTGGGCGCCAATTCATATCATGGAGCGAAGCTTAATTTTTTTCTGTTATCCATATTCGTTGCATTTGATATTTTGAAAAATTCAAAAACATCCTTTAAAAATACGGTGCTGCTTGGGCTTTGTGTGCTGGCAGCAGCCTCTCCTCAAATTGCTGCTGCAATAATATACCCTGAACATTTTTTTACCCGGGCCAGTGATACCATGGTACACTTTTCATTCAGTGCAGGATATTTTTTTACTATTGTGAGAAATTTTTTTTTGAATCTTTCCCCATTTTATTTATTCCTTCTTCCGGGTTTGTTTAATAATTTGTCTGTGATCCGTTTATTACCGGTTGAAATCTTATTTTTTTATGCAGGGCTTATTTTTTTT
Source organism: Bacteroidia bacterium (assembly GCA_035275625.1). Classification (GTDB taxonomy): domain Bacteria; phylum Bacteroidota; class Bacteroidia; order AKYH767-A; family OLB10; genus DATEMK01. The sequence continues at coordinate 4 of DATEMK010000083.1, read as the reverse complement.
CTTC
>DATEMK010000082.1:0-12607 GCA_035275625.1 Bacteroidia bacterium | reverse complement strand
TCGATTCCCGTTTGAAATTTCTGAAGTTCTTTTCTCGTGTATATGATTGAAGCTTATTATTTAACTTTTACCTTTGCAGCATCAACCCCCAACAAAAAACAACATGAAAAAAATCAAACTCATCCTCGCAACAGTTCTGCTCACATTCTTTTTCGGAACCGTTAAATCATATTCCCAGTCAAAAATCACCACATCAGAAGAAGAATACAATTATGTAACCAAGGGCTATAAGGTCCAGGCTGAAGGCGGGCTGGATATGAAAAAAGGGTATGCAATAAAAGATCTTGGCGAATGGAATTTAAAATATTCTGATGTATCGAGAGGATTTGCTTTTAAAGGCCTCTACAGGGAAAACGATACTGTTCCCTGTGCAATAATGGCAATTTACCAGAAAAAACGCAGCGGAAAACCAGCGATATCCGAATATTATTGCATACCCACCCTGGATGCCGGGGCGCTTTGGGATAGAACGATGTCGCAAATAAACGAAGACTATAACCAATCGAACGCAAACGAAATTTATGTCGGGATGATCTGGGCATTGATGAAATTTGCTTCACAGGAAATTGCGAGATAAGTCTCTGCCCCTACTTTGTAACCAATCTTAGTAATCTTTTACCACTTCCGGTGTCTGTGTTTTTTATTATTCGCATCCGATTTGCCGGAGTAGGCTGAGGCCTCGAGAGGTTAAAAAACAACCTGGTAAATAATTTTCTTAGCCCCCTTTTTTTGTATCTTTGGTCTACTCGCAAGAGTTTGAGGTGTAGAATATTTTTTAAATAATAAACCAATAATGATAAATCTATTTAAAGGAATTGCAATAGCAATTATTTTTGAATTATCTCTCCATATTGCAAATGGTCAATGTCTTGGCGGATGGGCAAAACAGGGAGGGAGCCCTAACGATCATGACAGAGCATTTGCTGTAGCTACCGATAATTCCGGCAATGTGTATGTTGCAGGACATTATACAGATACTGCTGTGTTTTCCGGAATAACGCTTATCAGTTCTTCCTATGAAGATATTTTCCTTGCAAAGTATGACGCGAACGGAAATCTATTGTGGATTAAGAGTGCAGGAGGATATAACATTGATGCCCCCTCATCAATTGCTCTGGATAATAACAACAATATTTATATGACTGGTGTTAATTTCGGTACGGCCGTATTTGATACTATTACACTTAATAATACATCAGGATTTCCGAATGGCTTTGCAGCAAAATATGATAGCGCAGGTAATGTGAAATGGGCTAAGTCCATTGGAAATACAGATTGGGACCAGGTTGGAGGAATTGCTGTTCTTAATAATGATCTTTACATATGCGGTACTTTTTCACTTTCCATTGTGCTGGGAAGCACCACTCTCACAAGTTACGGACAAAGAGATTTCTTTATTGCAAAAATGGATTTGAATGGAAATTATTTGTGGGCTCATTCAGCGGGCAGCGCTCAAAACGATGGCGGAGTTTCATTAGCCATTGACGGAGCAGGAAACATTTTTGTTACAGGAAGCTTTTTTGCGGATATGACAATCGGCTCTACCGTACTCATTAACCAGGGATATTACGACATGTTCCTCGCGAAATATGATAATAACGGCAATATGCTGTGGGCAAAATCTGCAGGAGGATATTTAGATGATTTTGTTTCAGGATTAGCTATAGATAGCGGCAGCAATATTTACGTAAGCATGGGCGCAAGCACTGCCTGCATATTTGGACCAATTACCGTCAATACTTACGGTGATAAGGATATCATGCTTGCAAGGTATGATAGCAGTGGAAATATAATTTGGGTTGAAAATACCGGAGGAATAAACAGGGACATCGGAGGCGGAGTAGTTGTCGCAAATAATAATAAAATATACCAGACCGGGCATTTTGAGGGTAATGCAACATTCGGAACAGTGACGCTTAATCTTCCTGGTATTGATTATATATTTCTTGCCGAATATGATTCATCCGGTATTGTTAATTCCGTAAAGCATGCCGGTGGTGTGCAATATGATCATGGCAGTGGTGTGGCATGCGATAACAACAGCAATGTCTATGTGTGCGGAAACTTCATCAATACAGCTTCTTTCGATTTAATTACGCTTACCGCTGATACAAATGGTGGTGATGCTTTTATCTGGAAAGCGTGTAACGGAATAACAGGAATTGATACGCCAGCCGAATTAATAAAAACATCCTTATATCCTAATCCGTTTTATGATCTGTTAAACATTCGTGTAAATAACAATGAACTTTCAGAAGTTATTATTTATGAGATAACTTCAAGAAAAATATTGTATCAGAGATTTGCAAACTCTGTTTCGTTGAATACAAAGCAACTTGCAAAAGGAATTTACATTTATGAAATAAGAAATAAAAACAATGTGATTGGCAAAGGGGAAACCATCAAAGAATGAATTTGAAGTTTGTTTCCTCTAAACTGATTTCTTTTTAGGAACGAAAACAGGCAAATTACCCGGTTAAAGCAGCGAATTTTCCAATCATAAAAAACAGTTGCTCCAATGACTTAATCAAATGCTGATTTATACAATATCTTAATCCTGACTTCCGCCATGATCATTTTTACTTTTCTTGTCCTTTTTTTGCTTGTACGGACAATGCCTGCAATTACTCTCACAGCAATACCCGCGTTTCAAATGATATTTCTCCGTAAAAACAATAAAACCCTCAGGAGTCAGGTAAAAATCTTCCTTGTCAAACTTATCCGTAAAAGCCATCCCTGCAAATTTCGTTAAATTGCGATTCAAAACCTTAGTAGAAAATTCTGACAACGATTATATACCTTATTACCTTATTTTCAAAGCAATTAAAAGTAATAAGGTTTTTAAAGATGATATCATTGATTTCTACTAAGGTTAAATAAAAAAATATAAATCCGCTTTTCATCCGCATCATCCGTGTCATCCGCGTTCCGATTTTAATACTCACATAATAATGTAAAGCCAAAATACATCACCTTCTTTTCATAGCTTTGCCCTTCACAAAAAAATTCTAAATGAAAAAAACACTGCTCCCGGTAATATATGCAGTTATCATTACCGTCATTGCCTCCTGCAAATCCAATGCGCCAAAAAACGAACCAGGATCAGACGGACCCGATCCGCTTGCTTCTCATATTGACTCCACCATAAAACCCGGTGATGATTTTTTCATGTTTGCCAACAATGGCTGGTTTAAAAACAATCCCATTCCTCCGAGCGAACAGCAAAATGGCCTCTGGCAGTTAATCCAGGATACCATCAATGCGCAGGTAAAAGATGTCTGCGAATCTTCTGCTGCATTGACCGATGCGGAGAAAGGAAGCAACAAGCAGAAGATCGGTGATTTCTTTTTTACGGGTATGGACTCCGTTACACTCAATAAAAACGGCATTGCAGATTTAAAAACAGATTTTAACATGATTGATGCTGCAAGGGATGCAAAGGATATTGTCAGGGCGGCATCTTATATTCATGCTGTTTCAGGTTCGCCTATGTTCGCATTCTATGTAGGCCAGGACGATAAGATCAGCAGCAAGAATGCGATCTTTATCTACCAGGGCGGTTTAAGCCTTCCTGACCGGAGCTATTATTTTGATACCGATTCGCGTGCTGTAACCAACCGTGAAAAATTTGTTGAGCATCTTAACAACATGTTTAAGCTGATGGGTTATGATGATGCAAAAGCAAAAACTGCCGCTGGTAACATGATGAAGCTGGAAACTGCCATTGCAAAATCATCACGCAAACGCGAAGATACCCGCGATCCTTTTAAGAACTACAATAAAATATCCTTTAAGCAATTGTCTGCATCCACTCCCAATTTTGACTGGAATATTTTTACCGAAGGCGTTGGTTTAAAAAATGCAGATACTGTGGTGGTGGGCCAGCCTGAATTTTTAACTGCACTGAACGGCTATCTCAAAACATTTTCAATGGACGATTGGAAAAATTATCTCAAATATCATCTCGTGCGCGGACTTGCACGATATCTCGATGACAAAACGTATATGGAATCTTTCAACTTTTATTCCGCCACGCTTCGGGGAGTTAAAGAACCAAAGCCAAGATGGAAACGGGTGGTGGAAACAACCGATGGCATGTTAGGAGAATTAATCGGGCAGGTCTATGTGCAGGAATATCTTCCGAAAGGAACAAAAGAAAAACTGGAGGAAATAGGAAATGGAATTAAAGAGGTGTATGCGGAGAGAATAAAAACATTGGATTGGATGAGTGATGCAACAAAAGAAAAAGCGCTGAAAAAACTTTCTACCATGATTTTTAAAGTGGGTTACCCCGATAAATGGAAAGACCTCAGTGCATTGACCGTTGACCGTTCTTCGTACGTGCATAACGTTATGAGTGCAAACAAATGGGAATTTAATTACATGATTTCAAAATACGGCAAGCCCGTTGACCGTACTGAATGGGGCATGCAGCCGCAAACGTATAACGCTTATTACAATCCTTCCAATAATGAAATTGTTGTTCCGGGCTGCAACATCATTGTTCCGGGTTATGAGCATAAGCTCGCTGATGATGCCATTCTTTACTCCATAATTGGCGGTTCCACTTTCGGTCATGAAATCACTCACGGTTTTGACGACCAGGGCAGCAAATACGATGACCTCGGCAACCTTAATAACTGGTGGACTTCAGAAGACAGTTCGAGATTTTACGCCAAAACAAAACAAGTTGTAAAACAATTTAACGAATATGTTGCCGTTGATTCACTCCATATTAACGGTGAATTAACCCAGGGCGAAAACATTGCAGACATTGGCGGCATTATGATGGGATATGAAGCATTTAAAAAAACCAGTCAGTATAAAAACAAAGAGATCATTGGCGGATTAAATCCCGATCAGCGTTTTTTCCTCGGGTATGCCCTTGCATGGATGATCAACCAGCGCCCCGAAGCTATTGCTGACCAGGTTCGCAGTAATGAACACTCGCCTGCAAAATATCGTGTAATAGGTCCGTTATCCGATATGCCTGAATTTTATACCGCCTTCGGAGTTAAGGAAGGCGATGCGATGTGGAGGGCGGATAGTTTGAGGGTGAAGATTTGGTAAAATAGTTTGAAGTTTGAAGTTCATAAAAGTTCAAAAGAAACCTCAAACTCCCAATTCTTCCTTCACCGCCATTTTCATCATACTGACAAACTCATCAAAAAGATAGCGCGCATCATCCGGTCCGGGGGAGGATTCGGGATGGTATTGAACTGAAAAAGCTTTTTTATTTGTGATACGAATGCCTTCAATGGTTTCATCATTCAGATTCACATGCGTCACTTCAATTTCTTTTGCTTTCATTATTTCTTCTTTCGAAACAGAGAAACCATGATTTTGAGAAGTCACTTCACATTTTCCGGTAAGAAGATTTTTCACCGGATGATTAATGCCGCGATGCCCGTTAAACATTTTATAAGTGGTAATGCCGCAGGCTTCGGCAAGCAACTGGTGGCCAAGGCAAATTCCGAAAAGAGGAACATCGGCATTCAAAATATCTTTTACGGTTTTCACAACGTTCTGCATAGCCGCAGGATCACCCGGCCCGTTAGAAATAAGATAACCATCCGGCTCCCACGACTGCATTTCTGCAAAAGAAGAATCATAAGGAAATACTTTAACATGACATCCCCTTTCTGAAAGGCAGCGCAGGGTATTTGTTTTTACACCCACATCCAGCACAGCCACTTTCAGCCCCGCATCAGGGTTTCCAAAATAATAAGGTTTCTGAGTGGAAACTTTTGAAGACAATTCCAATCCTGCCATGGGAGGAACTTTAGAAAGAATTTTCTGCAGTTCTTCAACCGTTTTATTTTCTGATGAAATGATTGCATTCATAGCTCCTTTGTGGCGGATGTATTGCACCAGGGCACGCGTATCCACATCCGTTATTACGACAGTGTTTTGTTCAACAAACCAATCCTGCACAGACATTGTTGCCGTTTTACGCGAATAATGTCCGCTGAATGTTCGGCATACAAGCCCGGCAATTTTAATGGACTGCGATTCGGACTCTTCTTCCTTAATTCCGTAATTGCCAATATGAACATTGGTGGAAACCATCAGTTGGCCAAAGTAAGAAGGATCGGTAAATATTTCCTGGTAACCCGTCATGCCTGTGTTAAAGCAGATTTCGCCCGTGGCAATACCAATTTTACCGGCAGACTTTCCGTAAAAAATTGTTCCGTCTTGTAATAAAAGAATTGCAGAGGAGCGTTCAGCGTATTTCATAATTGTATTAAAATTTTTCTTCCAGGTTTTATTTTACAAATTGACAAATTTTTATTCAAAAAAAAAGGACAAAGTTGAAAACTTTATCCTTTTTGTTATGAAATAATTTTCTCATTATTCGTCAGCGGGTTTTGCTGTTTCATCACCCGAATCAGCTTTCTTCTTTTTAGAAGTTTTCTTTGGCTTCGCTTCTGCTGCCGGCTCTGTTGTTTCAACAGCCGTGTCTGTTGCAGCTGCTGCTTTTGTTTTCTTTCCTCCGCGCCTGCGTGTTGTTTTGGCTTTCTTAGCCGGTGCTTTATCATCCTTTGTGTAGATGGTGTTGTAATCCACCAGTTCCATCATACACATATCAGCAGCATCACCGGGACGATATCCTGTCCTGATAATCCGTGTATAGCCACCCGGACGATCAGCAATTTTTTCAGCCACATCACGGAACAATTCCGTTACCGCAAATTTATTTTGCAGGTAGCTGAAAACGATTCTCCGTGAATGGGTGGAATTTGTTTTTGCTTTTGTCAGCAAGGGTTCCACGTACTTACGCAATGCTTTTGCTTTTGCAACCGTTGTGTTGATCCGTTTATGCAAAATAAGAGAAGCAGCCATATTGGACATTAATGCCCCCCTGTGGCTTGCCGTTCTGCTTAAGTGATTTATTTTTTTACCGTGACGCATGTTAGTCTGGAGTTATTAGTTTGGAATTCGGAGAAATGAACTTTCTACTTTCTACTATTGTTTTAATCCTTATCCAATTTGTATTTTGAAAGATTCATTCCGAAAGAAAGATTTTTGCTACGAACCAACTCTTCCAATTCTGTCAATGATTTCTTTCCGAAGTTCCTGAATTTTAACAGGTCGCTTTTTGAATAAGAAACAAGGTCACCGAGTGTTTCCACATCAGCGGCTTTGAGGCAATTCAATGCGCGGACTGAAAGATCCATATCCACCAATTTTGTTTTCAGCAACTGGCGCATGTGAAGCGAGCTTTCATCAAATTCTTCTGTTGGTGTTTTCTGTTTTGTTTCGAGCGTAATTTTCTCATCCGAGAACAGCATGAAGTGATGGATCAGAATTTCTGCGGCTTCTTTCAAAGCATCTTTGGGATGAATGGAACCATCTGTCGCAATATCCATGATGAGCTTTTCATAATCTGTTTTTTGCTCCACACGATAATTTTCCACTGTATATTTAACATTCCGAATTGGTGTGAAAATAGAATCAACAGGAATCGTTCCTACAGGAAGACTGTTGGTTTTATTTTCTTCGGAAGGAACATATCCTCTTCCCTTGTCAATGACCAGTTCAATATGCATTTTAACGGAAGTTTCCATGTTGCAGATAACAAGGTCAGGGTTGAGCACCTGGAAAACGGTAGTGTGCTTGGAAATGTCAGCAGCGGTAAACTGGGACTTTCCATTGATCGTAACACTTACTTTTTCGGAATTCTCCGTCTCAATTTGTTTTTTGAAACGAACTTGTTTTAAATTCAGAATAATTTCGGTAACATCTTCCACTACTCCCTTAATGGTGGAAAACTCATGATCAATTCCCCCGATTTTTATATTGGTAATTGCATGTCCTTCCAATGAATTGAGAAGGATTCTCCGAAGCGCATTACCTATTGTAATTCCATAACCGGGCTCCAACGGACGGAATTCGAATTGCCCGAAATGCTCGTTCGCCTGAATCATGATTACTTTGTCCGGTCTTTGAAAATCTAATATTGCCATTTTTTTATTTTTGATTTACGATTTATTTAGTACGAATAACGAATCTATACGAATTTACGAATAGTGTTAACTTGAAATTATTTTATTTAGAGTATAACTCGACAATTAACTGTTCACGGATATTCTCGGTGATCTCTTCACGTGCAGGCGGGTTAATGAATTTGCCTGTCATCATGGCGCCATCCCATTCTAACCACGCATACTTTCCCGATCTTGATTTCAGCGCTTCTGAAATTGTTTCAAGTGATTTTGAACGTTCACGCACTGCAACAAGATCGCCCGGCTTCAATGTGTAGGAAGAAATATTTACGACCTTGCCATTTACTGTAATATGCTTATGTGAAACTAACTGGCGTGCCGAAGTTCTTGAAGGAGCAATACCCAAACGATAGACTACATTGTCTAATCTTGATTCAATTAATTGAAGCAAATTAGTTCCGGTAATGCCTGCTTTGCGCGATGCCCTGTCAAATATCTTTGCAAACTGGCGCTCAAGAATGCCATACGTGTATTTCACTTTTTGTTTCTCAGCTAACTGTGTTGCATATTCAGAGAGCTTTGATCTTTTCTTTGAAACGCCATGCTGTCCCGGAGGGTAATTTCTTTTTTCAAAATATTTATCAGGGCCATAAATAGCTTCCCTGAACTTTCTTGCAATTCTTGTTTTCGGACCGGTATATCTTGCCATTTTTTAAATGTACGATTTATAATTTACGATGTACGATTTTTTATTTATTGTATTTTGTTTACTCCTGGTTGCGAACTGCTACTGCTACTAAATCCTTCTTCTTTTCGGGGGCCTGCAGCCGTTATGTGGTATTGGTGTGATGTCAACAATTTCAGTTACTTCAATTCCTGCACCATGTAAAGTTCTGATTGCAGATTCACGTCCTGATCCCGGACCTTTTACATACACTTTTACTTTTCTTAATCCAAGGTCAAATGCAACTTTAGCACAATCCGTTGCTGCCATCAGCGCTGCATACGGAGTATTTTTCTTTGAACCTTTGAACCCCATCTTTCCGGCAGATGCCCACGAAATAACCTGCCCGGATGAATTGGTGAGGCTGATGATAATGTTGTTAAATGAAGCATTGATATGCGCTTCACCAATTGCATCAACTTTAACAACCCGTTTTTTGGCAGATTTTGTTGTGGTTGGTGTTGTAGCCTGTTGCTGTTGTTTTGCCATTCTTGTTTATTTAGTTACTTTTTTCTTGTTTGCAATTGTCTTTCTCTTTCCTTTACGGGTTCTGGAATTGTTTTTTGTTCTTTGTCCTCTTACAGGCAAACCCACACGATGGCGAATTCCCCGGTAGCATCCGATGTCCATCAAACGTTTTATTTTCAGCTGAACTTCCGAACGCAATGCTCCTTCTACTTTCAAATCCTCTGTAATGATGCTGCGGATTTTGTTCAATTCATTATCATCCCATTCTTCTACTTTTTTGTTCCAGTCAATACCCGCTTCGGTAAGAATTTGCTGGGCCGTGCTGCGGCCAATTCCGTAGATGTAAGTGAGGCCTATTTCTCCTCTTTTATGTTTTGGTAAATCAATACCTGCTAAACGAGCCATTTTTATTTACGATTTAGGATTTACGATTTAGGATTTACGATTTAGGATTTACGATTTTTATTCTCTTAAATCTTAATCTTTTAATTATTAATTTTTAATTTTTAATTTAACTTTATCCCTGGCGCTGTTTGAAACGCGGATTTTTTTTGTTGATGACATACAATCTTCCTTTGCGTCTCACGATTTTGCAATCAACGCTTCTTTTCTTTATGGATGGTTTTACTTTCATCTTCTTTGAATTTGAAGATTTGAAAATTTGAAGATTTGAAAATGGCTTGTTACCGGATTTTCAAATCTTCAAATTTTCAAATTCTATTTGTATCTATATGTTATTCTTCCCTTTGTCAAATCATAAGGCGACATTTCAATTTTCACTTTGTCACCGGGTAATATTTTTATGTAATTCATCCGCATCTTTCCCGAAATGTGGGCAATGATTTCATGCCCGTTTTCCAACTCCACTCTGAACATAGCATTGGACAATGCCTCAATGATCGTTCCGTCCTGTTCTATTGCACCCTGCTTAGGCATTCAGATAAGCTGCGAACTCAATGTTAAGTTTATATTTTTTCTTTCTTCTTCTTCAATTTTTTCGAATGAGGAAAGTACATCTGCTTTCATTCCACTCACTGTAACTGTATGCTCAAAATGTGCAGAAGGTAAATTATCTGCGGCAACTACCGTCCACCTGTCACTTAATGTTTTCACATTTTTCTTTCCCATATTAATCATGGGTTCAATGGCAATGACCAACCCATTTTGAAGCACCATGCCTGAACCCCGCTTTCCGAAATTGGGCACTTCAGGTTTTTCATGTAAATATTTTCCTACGCCATGACCGACTAATTCTCTTACCACACCAAAACCATTTTTTTCTGCATGTTCCTGTATTGCCCAGCTTATATCGCCTATCCTGTTCCCTTCTTTACAAACTTCAATTGCTTTGTAAAGGCATTCTTTTGTAACGCGCATTAATTTTACAATGGCCTCATCAATTTCTCCGACAGCAAATGTGTAAGCCGAATCTCCGAACCAACCGTTTTTAATAATCCCACAATCTACAGAAATTATATCTCCTTCTTTCAGTTCCCTGTTTCCGGGAATTCCATGAACCACTTCTGCATTGACTGAAGTGCATAAGGAAGCAGGAAATCCCCTGTATCCTTTAAATGCGGGTATGGACCCTTCGGACCGGATGTATTCTTCGGCAACTTTATCAAGCGCAGCTGTTGTTATTCCGGGCTTAATGTACTTTGCTACTTCCGCTAATGTATTTCCAACAAGTAAAGAACTTATTCTTATTAACTCAATCTCTTCTTTCGTCTTATAAATGAGTTTCACGCGCTGCTTTTCATTCCTTATGTTTCTCAGAAAGAAAATTATATGGCTGCTCCCGCTACTGCTGTTCTTCCTTTAATACGTCCGCTCTTCATCAATCCATCGTAATGACGCATTAACAAATGACTTTCTATCTGCTGCAATGTATCTAACACCACACCAATCATAATCAGCAGGGATGTTCCTCCATAGAAGGATGCGAAGTTGCTGCTCACGCCAATTATTTTCGCAAATGTTGGCATTATTGCAACTAAAGCGAGAAACAATGAACCCGGCAATGTAATTTTTGACATAACATCGTCAATAAATCCGGCAGTTTGTTTTCCGGGTTTTACACCTGGAATAAATCCGCCATTCTTTTTCATATCTTCTGCCATCTGGTTTGGATTCACTGAAATTGCCGTATAGAAATAAGTAAACAGAATTATCAATATGGCAAAAGTGAAATTGTACCAGAATGAATGGAAGTCGGTGAACTGCGATGCGAAGCCCTGCCATGAAGCTGATTCGGGAAAGAACTGCGCCACCGTTGCAGGTATGAACATAATTGCCTGGGCAAATACAATGGGCATTACACCTGCTGCATTTACTTTTAATGGAATGTACTGGCGTACTCCGCCATATTGTTTATTGCCTACAATTTTCTTTGCAAACTGCACGGGAATTTTTCGTGTTCCCTGCACAAGTAAAATTACCGTCATGATGACTGCAAACAATGCAACAATTTCAAGCATAAAGACTACCATGCCCCCTCCTGCTTCATTTAACCTTGAATTAAATTCGTCTTTCACTGCAAATGGCAATCTTGCTATAATTCCAATCATGATTAACAAAGAGATTCCGTTTCCAATTCCCTTTTCCGTAATCCGTTCACCAAGCCACATAATGAATAATGTTCCGGCAACCATCAGTAAAATTGAAGTCATCCAGAACATGGAAACAGAAACCAGTTCAGGATGGGTGTAACAAATTATTGCATTCGGCACCTGCGATCTGAGGTTAACGAGATAACCGGGAGCCTGGCCTAACACAACCAGTACTGTGAGATAACGTGTAAACTGGTTTAATTTTTTTCTTCCGCTTTCGCCTTCTTTCTGCATCCGCTGGAAATAAGGAACTGCAATACCGAGCAACTGCACTACGATGGAAGCAGAAATGTATGGCATAATTCCCAATGCAACAATGGATGCCTGTGAAAATGCCCCGCCTGCAAACATATCAAGCAGGCTGAGAATACCTCCTGCAGTTTGATTTTGCAAGGCAGCAAGCTGCGTATGATCCACTCCCGGAAGCACCACATGCGATATAAGCCGGTACATCAGGATAAACATAAGAGTATTGAGGATCCTCGTTTTCAGATCATCAATCTTAAAAATATTACGAATAGTGTTTATCAGGTTTTTCATTTAGCAGCTGCTTCTGTAGTCCCTCCAAGTGACTCGATGGCTGTTTTTGCAGATGCTGAAAAGGCATTTGCTTTAACATTTATTTTTGTTTTCAGTTCGCCTCTTCCTAAAATTTTAACAAGCGTTTTTTTTGATGCAAGTCCTTTTTCTATAAATACTTTATGGTCAAAATCTGAAATATTATGTTTGTCGGCAAGCTTCTGCAAGGTATCTAAGTTGACACCGGTGTATTCCACCCGGTTAAAATTCTTGAATCCGAATTTCGGAACTCTTCTCTGCAAAGGCATCTGGCCTCCTTCAAAACCCGGTTTGCTGTGATA
>DATEMK010000081.1:0-4411 GCA_035275625.1 Bacteroidia bacterium | reverse complement strand
CGGAGCAGGTTTCTGTTAAAACAGGTTAATTTAGCCGGAGCATCCTTACATAAAAACAATAAATATGAAAAAAAACATACTGAAGATAATTTTATTTTTAATAATTAATACTGTTTTAAGTGAGAAAACTAATGCACAAATTTCCCCAAACGATTCTTTAGGGCAAATATCATCGGGGTCAACAACCAGTAACGATCCCGCAGCAGCTATTCCATCGGCAAAGCATCCTTATAAAATAAATGCATGGATAAGCGGAGGAATTTTTATTGCCGGTTCAGTGGGCGATGTTATTGCAATACCGCGAATCCTGAATAAAAAAGAAATTACCGATGCCGAGCTTGCATCCTTGAATCCTGATGTTTTAACAGGTTTTGACCGATGGGCATTAAAGCAGAATTCGGCAAAAAGAGTTCATTACGATAAGCTTTCCGACAACGTGCTTGCAGGTATTTTGATTTTACCGTTTACGCTTGCATTAGACAAAGACATAAGGCACGATGGATGGAAGCTGCTGCTGATGTACTGCGAAAGCCAGGCTATTACTTTCAGCATTTTTAATTATTCTTACCTGGGTCCTACTTTCCAGGATAAAATCCGGCCGATGGCATATTATACTGATATTCCGATGGAAGACAGAAGAGACGGCAACAATCGTAATTCATTTTTCGCAGGGCATGTTTCGACCGCTACATCTGCTACATTTTTTATGACAAAAGTGTATTGCGATTATCATCCTGAGATCGGCTCGAAAAAATACCTGCTTTATGCTGCAGCCACTGTACCAGCTCTTGCGATGGGTTATTTAAGAGTACTTGCTTTGAAGCATTTTCCATCTGATATCCTGGCGGGAATGACTATAGGAGCTGTTTCCGGAATTGCCATTCCTGCATTACATAAGCTAAGGTCCAAAAATATAAACCTGGGATTCTATGCATCACCCGAAGGAGCTATGGGTTTAAGCATGGTACGTACTCTGCGCTGAGATTGGAAGTGAATATGAATATACCGGGCCGGCAAAAGCATTGGCATATTTTTTTAAGTCATTATAATATAAAAAATGTAAAATATATTATTTATGGAATCTACAATTTATACTGACGGACATGGTGTTAAAGTCACAAACTCAGAATTTATTACCGGGAAAACTTCGTACAAGTTAGAGGGTATTGTAAATGCAAACACCTCCGTAATAAGAGCATCTGCCGCCCCACCGATTTTGTTAATTTTATTGGGAATTGTAGGCATATTAACCGGACTATTGCATTTTTATTCAAGCGAACAGATAAGTTCTTTGTCCCAGGGATCTTTAATAATGACGGCAAACCGTTTTGCTGTTATTGCAGGCTTTGTTTTATTAATTACAGGTGTAATGTGGAGCTTCCGTCTGCGCGACAAATATGCTGTACATATTGTCACCGCTGAAGGGCATAAAGAACCTGTAATCAGCAAAAAAAAGGACTATGTCAATCAAATTGTCATGGCTTTACAAAAAGCATTAAAGTGGAAGTAAGTTTTTTTTACTTGCGATTTCCATCTAAACTATATTCTTTCGTATATTCATAAAGGACAGTTCGTGAAACTGATCAGATATTTTCAGTAAGCTGTTTCAAATATTTGTGAGTATCCAGTTGTGCCCGTACTTTTTTCCTGCTTGCTGTTTTTTTATATGGGTTACTTTGTGTCTTGTTTAACTTACGTGCTTTGGTATTATCTTTAAGCTGCAGGCTGATGAGGTGCTTTATTTCTTTTTTAATATAATCTTCCACTATAGGAAAAGCAGATTCAATCCTGTTATTCAGGTTTCGCGACATAAGATCAGCGGAAGAAATATATATCTGCTCGTTTCCGTCATTGTGAAAAATAAAAACTCGTCCGTGCTCTAAAAAGCGGTCAACTATGCTGATCACTTTAATTTTATCGCTTAAGCCTTTTACACCGGGCACAAGGCAGCAAATACCCCGCACGATGATGGTGATTTTAACTCCTGCTTTACCGGCTTTATAAAGCCGGTCAATCATTTTATGATCTTCAAGGCTGTTCATTTTTAAAATCATGGATGCTTTTTTCCCGGCTTTTGCATTGTTGATTTCATTGTCAATTAATGCTTCGAGCTTAGCACGCATATTGAACGGGGCAACGAGGAAACTTTTAAATTTAGGCTTTCGGGAAGTGTTATGGAAATAGTCAAAAATTTTATTTGCTTCGCTGGTCAATTCTTTTTTTGCAGTAAAAAAACCGTGGTCGCAATAAATTTTTGCAGTTTTTTCATTAAAGTTTCCGGTAGAGAGGTAAGCATAGCGTTTTAATTTGCCGCCTTCCTCCCGCTCTACCATGCATAATTTTGCATGCACTTTCAATTTTTTAAAACTGTAAAAAACTTTGATGCCTGCATCAATGAATTGCTGTGACCAATAAATATTTGAAATTTCATTGAACCGCGCTTTTATTTCTACAAACGCAAAAACTTCTTTACCGTTGGCAGCTGCTTTTAAAAGGGCATTAGCAATCTTTGAATCATCAGCCACACGATATAATGTTATTTTAATGGTTCTTACCTGCGGATCCGTTGCGGCACGCTCCAGAAAATCCACTACATATTTATAATCCTGGTAGGGAAAGTGCAGTATCTGGTCGCATTTCGTAATGACGCTGAAAAAAGATTTCTTATTATGAAGGCCTCTATGATTTAATTCTTCAAGGACAGGGTATTTTAATTTCGGATTCACCGGTGAGGGAAAGGTAAAAAAATCTTCATAGTTATGATATTTACCACCGGGTATCAGGAAATCTTTAACCGGCAGGAATGTGCGTTTTAAGTGCTTGAGCAAATCTTTCGGCATTGCAGCATCATAAAGAAAACGGGACGGGGGATTTGTTTTGCGCTTGACCAGCTTCTTTTTTATTTCATCAACAAGGTTATCTGAATCTTCAAGAAACAATTCTGCATCACGCGAAATTTTTATGGAATAACAGGCTTTCACCTCATGATCCCTGAAAAGAAAGTGCAGGCACATCCGCAGAATATCATCCAGGAAAATAACTTCGTGATGATTTTCTTTTGAAGGCAAAGAAATAAAGCGCGGTAATTTATCTGAAGGAATATTTAAAATTGCAAATTCAGCTTTATGCTTATTTTTAGGCTTGACAAGATTTAATTTCAGTGCAAAATAGATTTGTTTGTTTTCCAAAAAAGGCTGATCGTTTTTGCCTCCATAAAATACAAGTTTCAGCTCGGGCAAAATCTTCGACTTAAAATAACGGTGAATGAAACCCAATTGCTCTTCGGTAACATTTTCTTCGTTGACTATCCGGATATTATTTTGAGCCAGCTCAGGCAGCAGCACATTCCTGTAAATCTCACCAAACTCATTGAGCTGCCTGCCGACTTTCTTTTTGATCTTAGTCAAAAGTTTTTTTCGGTTCACTTCACCATTCTCCTTTGTTTTAATTTTAAGAACGAGAATGTTCCTGTGAAGCGCGACACGTACCCTGTAAAATTCATCGAGATTAGATGAATAAATGGCCAGAAATTTTAACCGTTCAATTAAGGGTACTTCCCTGTTATTGGCTTCCTGTAAAACGCGATAGTTGAAAGACAACCAGCTTAAGTCCCTGTTAAAGTACCTGTTTTTCAGTTTTTTCAACTTTCTCCCGGTGTTTTTTAGGAACTTCAAAAAATAATTTTTTACCTTTTCCCTTTTCCACTTCCGTCCATGTGTTACATTCAAATTGAATTCCGACTGCTCCGCTGGTGGGAATATTGTCAATTGAATTTCCTAAAAGCGAATTAGCGAAATCCGTCAAACCAGGATTATGACCCACTAAAAAGACGGTATTAAACTTTTCATCAATCGTATTAATTTCTTTTAACAATTTTGATTTTGATTCGAGGTAAAGTCTTGGTTCTGCAATGATCTGATTTTCGTTAAAACCAATTTCCTGCGCTATTATTTTAGCTGTAGTCATCGCCCTTACTGCCGGGCTGGTAATAATAATATCAGGCGTTACATGCAGATCCTTCAGCACTTTGCCCATTAATGGCGCATCATTTAAGCCTCTTTTTTTCAATGGCCGGTCAAAGTCTTTTAATTCAGGAAATTTCCAGCTTGACTTGGCATGCCTTACAAGAACAATTTTTTTCATACTTAATTTTTTAAGTTATTTAAGGAATATTACAAACCTAAGTGATTTTTAGTAAACAAACAAGTTATCCGGTAATACTACCTTCAAAATTGCTACCATTATTATAAAACATCAGGATTCATTATTATTGTCCTGAGTTATTTTCAAAATAATTGAAAATAAGTTATTATTTATTGTATTATTTTTTTTAATTGAAAAAATTATTTTATGGTTTTTTAATAGTAATTAGGAAATACAAGGCATACAGATTGAATAGAGTATTCGGGAG
>DATEMK010000080.1:0-10662 GCA_035275625.1 Bacteroidia bacterium | reverse complement strand
TTACAACGGATACATTCCATTTTCAGATTAAAGAAGTTATAGAATCAACATTTATTGACAATGAAGGACGTCAGACATTAAGGATGGAAAGATACAGGCGTACAGATGAATCACAGCCCTGGGTAATATTCAAAGTCTGGAGCGCTAACCTTACAAGTATTTCTGCTGAAAAAAAAGAAGATAATATTATCTATGTTAAACTTGTATTCCCTGTGCTGTCAAATAAAAAATGGAATGGGAATGTAAAGAATGATCTTGGAAACCAGGAATATCAATATGCTTCTGTAAACTCACCGGTAAGCTTTAATTCTTTTAGTTTTGATTCTGCATTAACTGTACTTCAAAATGATTTTGATGATGCAATTACTGCTAAAGATTATGAAATTGAAAAATATGCTGCGGGCATCGGAATGTTTTTTAAAGAAAGTTATACAGGTGTTTATAAATTTCCATTGCCATCTAATACAATAACTTTAGAGGATTCTCTTGATGAATATATACATTATACTGAAAAGATAATTTCTTTTAAAAATTAAAATCAAAACCATGTCGAGAAAACCATTTACATTCATTGCCGCATCATTAATTTTTTGCCAGTCATTTGCCCAGGACAAGTATGTAGTTCAGCTTGCCAATAAAAATAACTCGCCTTTTTCATTTGCGATGCCTTCTTCCTATTTATCTGCAAGAGCCATACTGAGAAGAACCAACCAGAATGTCGCCCTTGATAGTTTAGATTTACCTGTAAATCCTGCATACTTTACAGGAATAGCAAATACAGGCGCTGCCATAATAGGTCATTCAAAATGGCTGAATACAGTCACTATTCAAACCACCAGCTCATCTGTTTTGAATGCAGTGAATGCTCTTCCTTATGTGAATGGGGTAACTAATGTGGGGCGAGTCGCTCATCCGGATAAAGATAATGACCAGGGTAAATTCGGCAAAGAAGTTCTTTTAAAAAATAAAATGTCTTTGTCTTCCGAAAATAAGACCACTTCTGCAAGCCGTATATCAAGCTTCAATTACGGACTTTCTTTAAACCAGATTCAAATGTTAGGCGGTGATGATATGCATAACAATGGTTATACCGGTGCCGGAATGCAGATTGCTGTTATTGATGCGGGATTTTCTAATGCAAATAACATGGTGGTGTTTGACAGCCTCTATGCAAATAACCAGGTCCTCGGCACTTATGATTTTGTGTCTGACGAGGTGAATGTTTATGATGATCATGATCACGGTTCCTATTGCCTTTCGATCATGGCCGGCAACTGGCCGGGAAATTTAGTTGGCACTGCGCCAAAAGCAAGCTATTGGCTGCTGCGATCCGAAGATGCTGCTACTGAATATATTATTGAAGAATATAACTGGGCGGAAGCTGCCGAGTATGCCGACAGTGCAGGAGCAGATTTAATAAGCACTTCGCTTGGCTATACTGAATTTGATGACCCTTCTCAAAATCATACTTACGCTGACCTGGATGGAAATACCACTCCTATAACAATTGCCCAGGACATTGCTGCCGCAAAAGGAATGATCGCTGAAAACAGCGCGGGTAATGAAGGAAATGGCCCGTGGTTTTACATCAGCGCTCCCGCGGATGCTGACAGTAATATTGTCACAGGCGCTGTGGATGATATGGGAAATTATGTAAGCTTCAGCAGCACAGGGCCCACTGCTGACGGCCGCATAAAGCCTGACGTGGTGGCGCAGGGGCAAGGAACTATTGTAGCCGATGTTAATAATTTTGGAGTCTTCCCCGGCAGCGGAACTTCTTTTTCAGGGCCCCTTATCACAGGAATGGCAGCCTGCCTCTGGCAATGCCACCCCGCTGCAACTAACATGCAGATCATTGCTTCCATCAGGCACAGCGCCAGCCAGTTTAACAATCCTGATTCGATGATGGGTTATGGAATTCCGAATTTTCCTGCTGCCTGCATTTACCTCGGTGAAATCACCAATACCAGCCTTCAGGGTGAAAACATTATCAGCGGGGCAAATCCTTTCACCAGTTCACTTGAATTTTCCTTTTATTCAGACAGCAACCAGACCATTGATATCCGGCTGTACGACCTGTTAGGAAAACTTGTTTATAAAACAACTTCGGATTATGATGTGATTGCTTTTAAAAAGAAGTTTTCCATCCCGGCAAATTCGCTGGCAAAAGGGTTGTATGTTTTGAAAGTAGTTTCCGAGAAGGGAAGCTTTTCAAGGAAAGTGATGAAATACTGATTGGGAACTATATGACAAAAAAATCCCTCTCATTTCTGAAAGGGATTTTTGCATCATGCCTTTTTGAACAGGTCTCTCAGGGACAAAATTATGCAGCCATGTGATTGGCTATTTCACTTGGCCCGCTTGTACCAGCGGTACACTCAGTGAATACCCTGAAATAATAAACCTGCCCGGGAGTTAATCCTGAAACTACCAACCGCACCCTGCCTGTATGACCATTTGGAACATTCGTCCATAATGCCGGGTTGGTCGGGTCGGTGCTCATCTCTGCAAAATACTCTGTGCGTCCGTACACTCCTGCCCAGCGAAGAATGATCTCACCCGGATGAAGCCCGAACGCTCCCCGAAAATTGCCCGGGGGAACAAGCATACCGAGCTTAACCGGTTTACGCTTCAGCTCAAAACCAGCGCTCAAAATCTGGTCTTCGTCTCCGAGTGAAGTCGTCTGAACATATCCTGTGAGGGCTGACATTGCTGCAAGCAATTTGCTCCTTGTAAGTTTTTTCAACGCATTTTTAACCTCTCCGCCCTGCTGGGTTTCCTGGTCCAATGTGTCTAACGCATCCACTAATGCCGTTATTGAGGCAAGCGGTGGATTCGGAGTTGTAAAAGCCAAATTACCTGTCATCATCGTCACTACTTTTCGCACGGTCTCAACTATAACCGATACCGGTTTCTTGTTGAGCTTTAAAACAGCGATACTCATAATCTTAGATATTTTGTTGTGAAACAATAGCAGGCACTGCACACATATCCGTCCGGCTGCACATCATCACTGCCGCTGCCCGCGTTCTCAGCGGCACTGTGCAGCGCGCACTAAGGTAACCCTCTTGGTAACCTTATACTCATGTCTTCATCAGCCGACAGGCAAAAGGGATGTACTAAATAAAGGTGCATGATGCGCGGCTTTTTCCTTTTGCGCGCGGTATTTAAAGTACTTATAAATAATTGATGAATTCTTGTTTGCTCTTCCAGCATCATATACCCGGCATTGGAGTTAATCCCTGCGAGGTTAGTGATGGTTGATTTTATGTAACTTCTCATTTGTCTTAATAACTCAAACCCATTGCCATTATTGTGTTTGAGGGATTTGTTAAAAATAAATTATAAAAAACATTCGTCAATAGTTTAAGGCAGGTTACACACAATTATTTTACGTTTACCTATGGAAATTACCTGTTCATCAATATTACAGGGCATTTAAAAATCATGATAAAGCAGTGGCAATTGGAGTTTTATGACAATGTTATGACAATGAAAACGGCAACTGACAAAATATGAAAATAACCCAAAAACTACGTAAAACCCGCAATCCTTTTTTTTGCATGTGTGAAGATTACTTTCGTGTTTTGTAGATAATTTAAGAAACCCAAAAATTTTATCCCATCATATCTGAGTTTTCTTGCTGGAGTTAATGATTATATAATTATTAAACATATTTTAAAATATAACTATCAAATCTTATCCTCATGAAAAAATTAATCTCTTTGTTTATTTTATGCACATTAACAGCTGCTGTTAATGCCCAAAGTTTAGCCATCCAGCTTTCAAAAACAAACATAACATGTTATAACGCCAGGAACGGAAGTGTTAACCTGACTGTCTCCGGAGGAACAACCCCTTACACATTTCAATGGAGCACCGGTGCCACAACTGAAGATATAAGTACGCTTCCACCTAATTATTACGCTGTTACTGTCACAGATGCGGCAAGCAACACAGCCACCGATGGTATTACAATAACAGAACCTGCACAGATCATTTACCAGTTTACAACGTCTGATTATATTGTAAACGGTTCACATTATAATTTAAGCTCTTATACATGGCACAACGGATCAATTTCCACAAATGTGGCGGGAGGTGTGGCTCCTTATACTTATCTATGGTCCAACGGTGCCACCACTGCGAATATTTCTTCCCTTGATGCAGGAAGTTACAGGATGACGATAACAGATGCAACTTCCTGTACGGTCTTATCCGATGGTATTGCTTTAACGAAGCCCGACAGGTCGGACTGGACCATGACCGGGAATACAAATACCGATCCCTCCACTCAATTTATCGGCACTACAGATGCGCAGGATTTATCTTTTCGGTCAAATAATGTTGAGAGATTACGAATAAAAAGCAATGGGCAAATTAAAATAGGCTCAACGGCAAACGTTTCATCTACCGGGCTTGATCTTCTTTTTATGGATGCAAATGGGATACTGCAGGTTGCCCCTAAAGCCTGCTCCCAAACATCATTATTTCCATGGACATTAGCGGGTAATTCATTAAGCGGCCCAAATTCTGAAAATTTTATAGGTACATGCAATAATTATGATTTTATCATGTATGCTAATGGAAGTGAAGGAATGAGAATTAAAACCAGTGGATATGTGGGGATAGGAACCACAACACCGGGACAAAAATTAGAGGTTAATGGAACTACAAAAACAACCGGGTTAGAAACTTCAACTTTAAAAATGACTACTGGTGCAACGAGCGGATATGTAATGCAAGGTGATGGAAGCGGAAATGCAAGTTGGGTAGTCCCATCTTTAGGTAACCACACAGCTTCACAAAATATAAAATTAAATGGTCATTGGCTCAGTAACGATGGAGGAGATGAAGGAATAAGAATAAATGATAATGGAAATGTTGGAATAGCCAACTCAAGTCCTTCAGAAAAACTTGATATTACAGGAAATTTGAAAATCAGTGGTAATATTATCACTACCGGAAGCAGTTCGTCATTAAACGTGAATGATTTGCATGTGGAAAACAAAATAGAAGTTGGAAACTCTATTTGGTTAGGGGGTACAAACAGCAATTCAACCACGAATGATATTTATACTGATGATGCTGATCTAATTATCAACGGAAATTCCTCTTATAATTATAATACTGTTTTAAATACAAATACGGGAAAAGTTATAATTGGAACAGTATCTAATCCACAGGCAAAATTAGAAGTTGGCGGGCAATTGGCAATGAATGATAACAAATTAAGTTTTAGGAATGCCGGTGACTCTTATCACACTGCAAAATATATACAGGGTGAAGGATTGGTATTTGTTGAAAATGAAAGTATCAAATTTAAGCTTGGTGGCGCTTCTGATAAATTGGTTTATTTAACCTCAGAGGGCAAGGTTATCATTGACGGGGGATTGGGTATAAATTATAATACCGGTTCAACTTATGATTATGGGCTATATGTTGGAAAAGGAATTCTGGCTGAAAAAGTGAAAGTTGCGGTACATACTTCCGGTGACTGGTCTGATAAGGTTTTTGACAAAAAATATCATCTCAGAACTCTCAGCGATGTGGAAACTTTCATTAAAGAACATCATCATTTACCTAATATACCAAGTGCTGAAGAAGTTGTTAAGTCAGGAATTGATTTAGGACAAATGGATGCAAAGCTTCTCGAAAAAGTTGAGGAGCTTACTTTATATATCATTGAACTTAAAAAAGAAATTGAAATAATTAAAAAAAATAAAGATTAAGAACCATGAAAAAAATTATTTTTATCTTAATCATTGTTCAATCGTCCTTGAGTTTTGCCCAAACCCCCATAAATGATCCAAATTGGGAGTTATATTTCTACGATGAATTTAATTCTTTAGATTTAAATACATGGTACGTTGCAAATGATTTCGATCATTATGCATATGGTAATCCTGGTCCTCGTGAACTGTATAAATCAAATAATGTAGGTGTCAATAATGGGAAACTTGAAATAACAATCAAACATGAAACCGTACCTTGCCCATCATGTTGCAACACATGGGGATGTTCATATTCCTCCTACGATTATACTTCAGGTTGGGTGCAATCAAAAATTAATTTTCAATACGGGTATGTAGAAGCTTTAATTAAGATTCCGGATGCAACTGCATTGTACTACCAGAAAACTGAAGTAAACGCTGCCTTTTGGACTACAATAGGCAACAATGTAAATCATCATTGTTTTGACGCAAACGAAATTGATATTATTGAAGCTAATTACGAATATCCTAATTGGAATAAAGTACCTACTGATATTCATGTATGCTATAGTGGTCAAAGCAGTACCTGTCTCACATGCGATCCTACTCATTATCCTCAAAAGAATTCTGTTCCATCTTTTTTAAATAGTTATCATAAATTTGCTGTTGAATGGGATCCGGGTAAGATAATTTGGTATTTTGATGACAATATTATCAGGAATAGCACTAATCCATATCCGGGAATAAGTGACCCTCTTAGTTTTATTTTTAGTATAGGCCTTAATCATTTACCGAACTATTATGGAGGTTTTCCATATACAATGTATGTTGATTATTTGAGAGCGTATAAATTAAAAGATGATTGCAGTCAATCAATTAATGCATGTAATTACAATTTTTCTACTCACGACAATAAAGTTAAACAATTAATAAATATTGGCGGTACTGGTTGCACAAATACTGTTTCTTCGGGTTCAAATGTATACCTTCGCGCTTCTGATTACGTTAATTTTAGCGGTGATTTTGAAATTCCTATTGGAACGACATTTTTTGCAGATGCCAATAATGATTGTAATTCCGGATCAATAAACTACCATTGTAGTTACCCGCTATATTCATGTAATTATAATTTCTCTGGATATAATAACGAAACTAAAACTCGCATTCAATTAGGAGGTACAGGCTGTTCAGCATCAATCGCGAATGGAAGCAATATCTCTTTAAAAGCCATAGAGGCAATTATCCTTGACCCAGGTTTTAAAGCTGATTTTGGTTCAACAACAGAAATTAAAATCGTAACTTGCCAATAAATTATATAAAATTATTTAAAATGCATAAAAAAATAATTAAATTCACAATGACTCTTATTATTTTAGGAATGCTTAGTTCCTGTAAGAAAAAAGACTATCGTGAAGATTATGTTGGACATTATCAATTTGTTGTGGAAGAAACTGAATACAACAATATAGATAGCATTTATTCTGATACTTTAATAAATTTTCTTGGGGAAATCGATTATGGCATTGATGATAATGAAATATCTATACATTATTTACCTAACACAACTATTTATCCCATTCTCGATGAAGATGGTAATTTATCTTCTTCTGGTTCAGGACAAGGTAGCTCATTTGGCGGAAAATTTGAAACAAAAAATAAAGTGACATTTGGCGGAGGAACAGGTTCTGCAGTAGAAGGAACAACTTATCAAGTATCTGGGATAAAACAATAATAAAAAATAAAGCAAAATGAAAAATCAATCAACTTTACTCATTATTCTAATGCAATTTATTTACTTAACTTCTTTTAGCCAATTAAGAGTTGTGAATTCAGGGAATATTGGAATTGGAACAAATAATCCAATTGGTAAATTACATGTTAACGGAAGAATTTTTTTAACCGGAAACAATAATACCTTTCGCATTCTTCCGGATAACCCTGGTACAGAAATAGGCACCAGTACGGGTAAAATTGATTTTTGGTATACTACGACTGGTTTTAATCACCTTTGGGCAGCATATTTCCATTACGGCTCTGACTCGTTACTAAAAACAAATATCGCATCAATTGACAGTTCTCTTTCTATTATTAAAGCATTGCACGGGGTTAAATATCAGTATAGGCAGATAATTGATTCTGTTGTAACCGATTCCCCCGATTCTACTGGCTACCATTACGGATTCATTGCGCAGGATGTCGAACAAGTATTACCTGATCTTGTTGCTGAGTCCCATGGATATAAAGGAATTGATTATAATGGTTTTATTCCTTATTTGGTTGAAGCAATAAAAAGTCAGCAACAAATTATTGATACCATTAATGATCGCTTATCAACATTGGAAGATGCAGTAAATGCATGTTGTTCTTCGCAGCGGGTTACAGGATCAACCCTTCCTAATAAACAAATAATAGAGCTTAGTTCAAAAAACAGCATAATTCTAAATCAAAATGATCCCAATCCTTTTGCACAAAGCACAACAATTACATGGTTTTTGCCGGAAGATTCAAAAAATGCAAAGCTTTACTTTTATGATAATACGGGTCGTATTCTCAAAACTGTTTTAATTAGTGAAACAGGAGATGGTGAATTACTTGTTTATTGTTCAGATCTGAAAAGTGGCATTTACACGTACAGCCTTGTTGTGAATGATAAAGTGATTGATTCAAAGAAAATGGTTTGCACTAAATAAAAAATGATGAAAACCAAAGTGATGAAAACATGGATGTTCAAATTAAAGATTTTCATTTTAATTATTGCATGCCGTTCAGGACATGCCCAGGTTTCCAATTTCATTTATGCATTAAATAATACATCCACCGGTATTTTTCACTTTTCAAAAGTTGAAATTGCAACAGGCTTGATTACCAACTTCCAGATGGTTCCACCCTGGAGTTTGTCGTTATCTTCAAGCTCAACAATTGACAATTATCATCAAAAATATTTTTTCTGTACCGGGGATACATTAATAACATTTGATGCAGTAAGCGGAACTATTTTATCCAATATTCCGCTTCCTATCCCTTCCACAGCTGAGCTTTTCAATATTCAGTTCAATCCATGCGATTCCGCTATTTATGGAATTCTTAATAACTATCCTGCAAGTATTTCTTTTGTTCATTACAACATTGCCACAAATACGATAATGACAATCTCATCATTGAACCCAAATACTTTTTTTTGTACTTACTGCGGCAGTTTTTTAGACCCGGTTACAGGCATTTATGGTTTTCTGAATTTTGCACCTAATTTAAATATTAGTGGATTGGATATTTCAACCGGGCAGTTTGTTTTCAATACTCCTGTAAATGATTTACCCGGTGAAACATTTGGCAATATAACACTAAAATGCAGCACACATGAAATTTTCGGTACATCCGTTGATTATAGCGCAGGAGTAACATATCTTTCAACCATTAATCCAAATACCGGTAATGTCACACACGTTTCAAATCCCGGGTGGACACCAGGATTAAATGCAGCTGCAGGAGGAGGCTCTTTAATAAATCAGCTTACAGGAGATTATTATTATACAGCAGGCGATACTTTGATTGGTGCTAATACCTTAAGCGGAAATTTAATTTACAACCAGACTATAAATTCAGGATACCTTTTTTTAATTCAACATTTTTCCCAATGTGCTTGCAGTCCAAACGGGATAAGTGAGTTAAAAAGAGACCTGACTGTTAATTTGACTCCTAATCCCTCTAATGGTAATTTCAAAATTAATTTCAATAATAACACCTCAGAAAAAACCATCCGGATTTTTGATGTTACCGGAAACATTATTTATGAGAAAAATAAACTAACCAATTCAGAAGTAGAAATTAATTTAACTGCCAGCCCTAAAGGAATCTATT
Organism: Bacteroidia bacterium; assembly: GCA_035275625.1. Taxonomy (GTDB): domain Bacteria; phylum Bacteroidota; class Bacteroidia; order AKYH767-A; family OLB10; genus DATEMK01. The sequence goes on along the minus strand of DATEMK010000080.1, from coordinate 1,090 downwards.
TTCTTAAAGTAATGACAAGAGATAAAATTACTGTGGCAAAAATTTTAATTCAATAGACTTCCCCTGAAGTTTATGATTCCGTCTCTGTTCAGCATAACCTGTTTTCTGCTCCGGCTTTATCTCAAAGAATATATTTCAAGGCAAAAGGAGAGCTTTTTGTTTTTGGTTAATCCAAAGGAAAGATTTTGAACTGGAAATAACATTGAAGCAAAAAGATGATCATAATAAATTGTTTTCTGGGCTCTGTATTTAGTGAATGGATTTTAACAAATAAAGATGTTATCAGTACACTTTCTGCATTCGTCACCCTTATTTCTGCTGTAGTTGCTGTTCGTTCTGATAAAACCATTCAAGAAAATAAAAAAACAGGTAAGAAGCATCTTTCCGGTTTTGGTGTTATGACGTTGATAATTATTTTTCTCAGTTGTATTGTCCAATATCTTGTGCAGTATGCCCAAAAGTCAGTTGATCAACTCAAAACTTACAATGAAGATATTGAAAAAAGAATACAAGATTCGATTTTCAGAGAAAGATTTGTTGTTCAAATGTATCGGTTTGACTCCATTACTAATAATTTTCAAGTAGTAAATACAAGAATGAAATCACAGGATTCCCTGGATGCGATGAGATTTGAAAGAAATATTACGCGGCTGAAAGGTCTTTCTCAAAGTGTTTTTGATTTGTATTATGATTTTAAAATGTCTTCAGAAACAGCTTCAGAAAATTTTAAAAAAACAAATATAGAGCAGGAAAATATTGTTAAACAACAATTGAATATTGCAGAAAACATTAATAGAACCCTTAATCCATTTATTCCGTTTGGAATAAGCTTTACGATTAATATAAAGGTTAATACAAATGATACCTCTAATTACCATAATGAAAGTCTTCTATATGCAAGAAATAACTTATTAAAAGCGATAGAAAGATTTGACAAAAAAAATAAGAGTCCCATTCCCATATTCGGAGGTCTTACAAAAATGGATAGCGAAGGAGAGCCAATGTACGTCATTAATCAGGATTATAAAAATATGGCCGATTTTAATTTTATTGAGTGCCCTATTTACCTTTCATTTGATATAATGAGTGC
>DATEMK010000079.1:0-3044 GCA_035275625.1 Bacteroidia bacterium | reverse complement strand
TTGTGATTGGCTGAAACACTTGTAAAATCATCATCACAGAGGGTATAACTGTTAAAATACATGCCCTGGTTTTAGAAAATAAAAATTTCTGAAAAAACGAACCCGGATGCATAAATTTCATAAAAAACAGAAATCAGGCTTACTTCTTTTAAGCTAATTTTGAATCCTGAACATTGAGATTTTAATGGGAGAGAAAACCAAATTCATAGACATAGAAAAAATTTTTCATGAAAAGAATCCAAAACTTGCACGTTTGCTGCCCGGTTTTATTCTTAATTATATAAGGCATGTAATTCACGAAGATGAAGTGAACGAATTCATCGAAGGGCATGAGGATCTTTATGAATTTGATTGGTTACGTGCCGGACTTGATAGTTTTAAAGTAAAAATTATTTCAAAATGGGAGGATTATATTCCTGTGCATGGAGGGTTTATAATTGCAAGCAACCATCCCCTTGGCGGATTGGATGCATTAGCTCTTTTGGATGTGGTTTCTCACCGGAGAAAAGATTTAAAATTTATTGTGAATGATATTTTACTGCAATTGAAGAATCTGAAGGGGCTTTTTATTGGTGTAAACAAGCATGGAAAAAATGCCCAGGATAACCTTGCAGCTATTGATGCGCTATACGCATCAGAAAAAGGTGTATTGATTTTTCCTGCAGGTCTTGTTTCACGCAAACAAAATGGAGTGGTGAAGGACCTGGAATGGAAAAAAAGTTTTATTACAAAAGCGAAAAAACATAAGCGCAATGTGATACCTGTTCATATTGAAGGAGAAAATACAAACCGGTTTTACAGTTTTGCCAACTGGAGAAAACGTCTCGGGATCAAAGCCAATATTGAAATGTTTTTTTTGGTGGATGAAATGTTTAAGCAGAAAAATAAAACTGTGTCAATTACTTTTGGAAAACCAATTCCATATTCAGTTTTTGATAAATCTAAAAGTGATTACCAGTGGGCGCAATGGGTTAAAGAAAAGGTTTATGAACTGAACCCCGGCAATTAATTCTGACAGGCCATGCCATTTTATCACATTTTAAGTTTAAAATTTTATTTATCCCGATTAGTTCATAGAACCTTAAACCTTTTTCTATCTTTACTGCGGGAATTTTTTTATGAAAAAAGTTGCAGATGCCATTGACCGTAATTTATTGGAAGCTGAACTGACTAAAAATAAATTTGTCAGAAGCACAAACAATGGTACAAACAAAATTTATATCATCACGCACCAGGATTCTCCTTATGTGATGAGGGAGTTGGGACGCTTGCGCGAAATTACTTTTCGCGCTGCGGGCGGAGGAACCGGGAAGGAAATTGACATTGATGAATACGATATTGCTGAAGCTCCTTATAAACAACTTATCGTCTGGAATCCGGAAGACAAAGAAATTGTAGGCGGGTACCGGTTCATTAAATGCTGCGATGCACCCGTAATAAATGGCATTGTGCAACTCGCCACGACTGAGCTTTTTGAATTTTCAGAAAATTTTTTACGTAATTATGTTCCACACACCATTGAACTCGGCCGTTCATTTGTACAGCCCAAATACCAGCCAAGTTCCGAAAACCGGAAAGGATTATTTTCCCTGGATAATCTATGGGATGGCCTTGGGGCAATCGTGGTGGATAATCCTGAAATAAAATATTTGTTCGGAAAGGTTACCATGTATCTCCATTACCACCCGGAAGCGCGCGATATGATTTTATTTTTTATGAATTATTATTTCCCGGATAAAGAAAATTTAGTGCGCCCGCACAATGCGATGCCCGTTTTGCATGACATGAAGGCATTTGAAAAAGAGTTGAAAGGCTTGCCTTACAAGGAAGGACACCGTGTGCTGAATCATCATGTACGTGATTTAGGAGAAAATATTCCACCTCTTATTAATTCATACATGAATCTTTCTTCCACGATGAAAACTTTCGGTACAGCATTGAATGATCACTTTGGTGAAGTAGAAGAAACAGGGATTCTCGTTACCATTGCAGATATTCATGAAACGAAAAAAGCAAGGCATATCAATACTTATTTAAAAAGATAGGAACGAAAATTTGTGGTGTACGGTTTACGATTAAAATTTGTGCGTAAATAATTTCCTTTTTCATTTTTCTACTCCATATTTTTCGCTGACCTTCTGACTAAAATGAAAATTATTTCAGCCGAATTTATTACTTCAAATACTGATTACACAAAATGCCCGGCACCGGTAATTCCCGAATATGCCTTTATCGGAAGAAGTAATGTGGGGAAATCATCCCTTATAAATATGCTCGTTGGCAAGAAAGGTTTGGCGAAAATTTCAGGCAGTCCGGGCAAAACGCAAACGATAAATCATTTTAAAATAAATGATAAATGGTTTTTAGTTGATTTGCCCGGGTATGGATTTGCAAAAATTTCTCAAAGTATAAAAGGAAAATGGGAAAAGATGATCCGGGATTATCTGAAGCTCAGAAAAAACCTGGTTTCAGTTTTTGTACTTATTGACTCACGGCTGGACCCTCAAAAAAATGATTTGAATTTTATTACCTGGCTTGGAGAAAACAGAATTCCTTTTGTGCTGGTTTTTACCAAAGCTGACAAGCAGACTAAAAATAAAACAAAACAGAATACTGCTGTTTTTTGCAAAGAACTTTTAACAACATGGGAAACACTGCCGCTTTACTTTATTTCATCAGCAGAATCAAAAGAAGGAAAAGCTGAAATACTAAAATACATCGAGGATACAATGAACAATGTTCATTTTTAAATGCAGCATGTACAATTGATTTATTTCAAAACCTTTGTTGTTTTTCCGAAATGCGTTGCAAAGCTGCGAATGTCAGTTGCAATTTCTTTTTCATTGGTCGCACGTTCGTAAGTATCCGCCATGCTGATAAATGTTTCATAAAAGAACCGTTGCATTTCTTCAATCATTAATTGTTTAGTCCAGAGATCAATCCGGAGTGTCCCTTTATCCGCTGCATCAAAAAGTGAAATCATCACAGCTTTGCATGGTTTTACACCTTCTGTGCCCGAATCCTGTGCTTCCCATTGAATGGCT
>DATEMK010000078.1:0-2910 GCA_035275625.1 Bacteroidia bacterium | reverse complement strand
AACTATTAAGTAAATATTGTCAAAAACCCTCCAATGAAAATCGGGGGGTTTTTGATTTTACAAAATATTTATTGAATAAAACAAAATATATTTGCCCCGTCTGTTTTAAAAATGAAAAAATATTTCTTCCTTAAATTAATTCTCTTGTTGGCTGCATACCTTTTATGCAAGGCGGCAAATGCACAGCAGTCCAATCCTGCTAATACGGAACCACCGGGCCTTGTCAAATGGATGACTTTTAAAGAAGCACAGGAACAAAACAAAAAAAATCCAAAGCCTTTTCTTATAGACTTTTACACAAGCTGGTGCGGCTGGTGCAAGCACATGATGAAAACAACCTATTCTGCTCCTGAAATAGCGAATTACATTAACCAGTGGTTTTATCCTGTAAAATTTGATGCTGAAACTAAAGATACTGTTTACTACCGGGATACGGCTTATGTAAATAAAGGAACTGGTCCGCGGGCCACACATGACCTTACATTCAAATTTTTGGGTAACCAGGTTTCATATCCCTCTACCGTTTTTATCACAAATAATTTTCAATATACGCTCAACTCATCCGGGTATTTAGATATAAAGACAATTGAACCCATTTTAATTTATGTATTGGAAAATATTTTTAAAACCTCTCCGTATGAGGATTTCAAAAGGAATTTTCTCAAAGCGTTTTACGATTCTTCCGCAACGGATAATACACAACTTAAGTGGCATACAATTAATGAAGCTCTTTCATTGAATAAGATAAAACCTAAAAAACTCATCGTGTTTATTAATACAAGCTGGTGTAACGGGTGCCGGGTAATGTATAAGACCACGTTTGCTGATTCAGCGCTTGCCAGTTATATAAACGAAAAATTTTATCTTATTGATTTTAATGCCGAATCAACTGATACCATTTTATACAATGGAACTTCTTATCAGAATAATCATGCTAATGGCACGCCTTTTCATCAATTAGCAATGGCGCTGCCCGGAAATTCTCTTTCGCTGCCTACCGTTGTTTTTATTGATGAAAATTATAAAACACTTGATGTGATTCCTCACTATCTGACCGGTGAAATAATACTTCCTGTAATCCATTTTTATGGAGACGATGCTTTTAAGAATTCCAAATGGGAAGATTTTTCGAAAAAATTCAAAGAAGAGCACATCCATATTGCGAAATGAAATGTTCCCGTTTTTAATTGCGGCCTTTTTTATGGAGTAATGCAAGAAAATATGTTTTCATACTTTTACGCCTGCCTTGAAAACATTCGTGAAAATTTTAAAATTATTTTTTTTCCTGCTCTTAGTAATGGCGGCAGTTGCGGCAAGCATTCAATATTTATATTGCCCTGCTTACCGGTTTCCTGAACCTAAACCTTTTTCAGGAAATAAAATTTTTAATCCCTACCATGAAATGGACAGCGCTTGCTGGAAGAAAGCGAATTTTCATTTGCATACACGAAGCTGGGGCGGTTTAACAAGCGGGAAAAAAAACAGTGAATTTGCCGTTGACAGTATCTACCGTTATTTGAATTATGACATCATTGGAATTTCAGATTATCAGCATATAAATACTTACCGTCAGCATCAACGTGATTTTGTACCGGTGTATGAGCACGGGTTTTTTCCTCCAAAAAACCACCATTTAATGATAGGTGCAAAAAATGTTTGCTGGTATGATTTTCCGTTTCCGCAAACGTTAAACAATGAACAATTTATTATCTCTGCTCTCAAGGAAGATACTTCATGCATCGTGACTATTGCACATCCGCGAATGCGAAAAGCGTATGCTGCAAATGATATGAAATATCTTACAGGTTATGATTGCATGGAAGTTTTTGATTATCTGTGCTATTCCGTTGCGCATTGGGACAGTGCACTTTCAGGAGGTCGTATAGTGTATGCGTTAGGTGATGATGACAACCACGATATTACAGACCGGTTCTTAGTTGGTATGGTTTGTAATTTTATAAATGTAAAAGAATTTAAAAGAGATGTTATAGTAAATGCATTGAGACAAGGACAAACATTCGTTTGTGAACCTAACATGGGTAATGATGATCAGTTTCCGGATAAACGTGCGTATGCACTGACCTTGCCGGTAGTCAAAAAAATTGCAGTTGAAAATAATCAATTGAAAATCCGGACTGATGGTAAAGTTTCTTTTTATAAATTTATAGGACAAAGCGGATCGGTAAGAAAAATTATTCGAAATTCCAATGAAGCTGTGTATGATATTCAGCCGGATGATTCATACATAAGGGCTGAAATACATTTTACGGATTTAACTGTTTATTATCTGAATCCTGTTTTCAGGTATGACGGAGAGCAACCTCAAAATCCAGCTGCGGCTATAGATAAAATGACTACCATAATTCAGCGTATTTTATTTTATTTCAGCCTGGCAGGAATAATTTTACTGTCTGTTATTTATTTTCGAAAAAAAATCAGGTAATTTTCTTGGCCTTAATAACCACGCAGAATGAAAAAATATTTTTCTGATTTAAATTTAAAGAAATAAGTGACCAGGATCGCCTGAAGATACTCAATGAAATCAAAAAACACTTTTTACCTGCTGATTATTTTTGTCTCTGCGGTTTTCTTTTTTATTCCTTTCCTGGGCAAAGTGCATTTATTTGACTGGGATGAAATTAATTTTGCGGAATCTGCACGTGAAATGATTGTAACGGGAAATTATAGCCGCGTACAGATTAATTTTCAACCCTTCTGGGAAAAACCTCCTTTGTTCTTCTGGCTCCAGGCGGTAAGCATGCATCTTTTCGGGATTAATGAATTTGCTGCCAGGCTACCCAATGCAATTTTAGGAATTATCAGCCTGGTTACATTTTATTTTATCGGGAAAAAAAACAAGGATGAGCAATTCGGATTAATATGGGCTTTATCTTATTTAGGCTCTTTTTT
>DATEMK010000077.1:0-3630 GCA_035275625.1 Bacteroidia bacterium | reverse complement strand
GAAGGCGGGGCGCCCGTTGTAATATTAGATGCTGAAGCTACCGGGATGCCTGTGATCTCTACCACGCATTGTGATATTCCGTCTGAAGTCATACACAAACAAACCGGTTTGCTTTCTCCTGAAAAAAATGCAATTGCGCTGACGGAATCTATTGTCAGATTTTACAGGATGACCAATGAAACTTACAAAAGATTTTCGGAGGAGGCAAGATCGCATATCGAACAAAATTTTGATACTGTAAAAAATACCGCATCTCTCAGAAATATCTATTTGGAATACCTCCATAAATTTACCGTGAGCTTTCTTACCCTGCTATCTTTTTAGAATAAAAAAGCTGCTTTAATTTCCAGGTTAATAAATATTTTTTGTCTGCAATAATGGTGTTAAGATTATTTGTCAATGCAGCTCCTTAAAAAACTAATCAGCATTCATGCTCCCTCCGGAAATGAAGCTGCCATGACTGAATTTTTGTTGAATTACATTCGTGAAAATTCGAAAGGGTGGAAAGTAATTCCGAAAATTTTTTATGGAGATGGATTTCAAAACTGCATTGTGCTGGTATTCGGAAAACCGAAAACGGCAGTGTTTGCACATATTGATTCCATAGGATTTACGGTGAGATACAATAATGAATTGGTAAAAATCGGGGGACCGCATATTGAATCGGGAAACAAATTAACAGGCGCTGACAGTAAAGGAAACATTGAATGTGTTTTGATGGTTGATGAGGATGAAAATATCAAATACAGGTTTGAACGCGAAATTGAAAGGGGGACCGATCTTGTATTCAAAGCAAATTTCCGGGAAGAAAAAGATTTTGTGCAATCAAATTACCTGGATAATCGTCTCGGGGTTTGGGTTGCTTTGAAACTTTCTGAAACATTAAAGAATGGAGCCATTGTTTTTTCCTGCTGGGAAGAGCATGGCGGGGGCAGCGCAGGATATCTTGCAAAATTTCTTTACGAAAAATTTAAGGTCAGGCAGGCATTGATATCTGACATTACCTGGATCACTGAAGGAGTGACTCATAATAAAGGAGTGGTGGTTTCGATGAGGGATGTTGGAATACCAAGAAAAGTTTTTGTTGACAGAGTAATTTCTATTCTGAAAGAAGAAAAGATATTATTTCAATTGGAAGTGGAAAAAAGCGGTGGCAGTGACGGAACTGAAATACAGAAAATCCCCTACCCTATTGACTGGTGCTTTGTTGGCGCAGCAGAAGATTTTGTGCATTCACCCGATGAAAAGGTTCATAAGAAGGATATTGAAAGTATGCTTGAAGCTTACAGGGTTTTGATGAGACGGTTGTGAGTTTGAAGTTTGCAGTTTGAGGTTTGAGGTTTGAGGTTACAACATCAAACTACAAACTTCAAACCTCAAACATTAAAATATTTTGAAATATGCTCTTTGAAATAATCCGGTGCGGGACAAGGCTTCAAAGTATTTTTATTAATAAACACCAGGGTAGTATTTGCCACATTCAATAAAATATTTTTCTCATTAAATGTTTCATACTCAAAAGTGATTCTTGCCCCGGGCATATTTTTTATTACTGTTTTTATGGTGAGCAAATCATCATAAAAGGCGGGTTTGATAAATCTGATGTAATATTCAAGAACAGGAAGAATGATTCCTTCATCCTCCATCTCTTTATAAGTCATTCCCATTGTCCGGAGACATTCCACACGGGCTACTTCAAAATAGGTGGCATAATTCCCGTAATAAACGTATCCCATGCGATCGGTTTCAGCATACCGAACCCTGATATTGATTTCTGAATTGAACATAAAAAAAAAATTTTTTGTGAATGAAACAAATGTAAACAGATTCTTATTAACATTACAGCATCTTTTATTTCCGCATCTTTTCAGGCTAACATGAATACGTTTGTTAATTACATATTTTGCGTTTTAATTTTTTTCTGCGCTTGTTCTGCGCCTGCACGGCTGGATCATGTAGAAAAAAAACAATACGCTTTCAGCGCAAAGGAGTTCGCTTCGGTGGATTCGTCCATTTTGCAAAGCGTTCTGCCCTACAAAACAAAATTAGATGCTGAAGTAAATATCCTGATTGGTAAATCCGTGCAGGCCATTTCCAAAAACCAGCCGGAAGGATTGCTCGGAAATTTTGCAGCCGACCTTTCATTGGAAGAATCCAAAAAACATTATTACCCGGAAGACAATAAAAATATTGATTTCTGCTTTTTAAATAATGGCGGATTGAGAGCCGCTTTGCCCGCAGGCGAAATCACCAAAAGAAATATTTTTGAAGTGATGCCTTTTGAAAATGAACTGATCGTTCTTTCGCTTACAGGCTCAGATGTAAAACAACTCCTTAATTATATAGTGAGCAAAAATGGAATTCCAATCGGAGGCCTGCGGATGAAAATAAAAAATAAAGAAGCTGTGGAGGTGATGATTAACAATTCGCCTTTTGATTCGACCAAAATTTATAAAGTTGTCACATCCGATTACCTGGCAAATGGAGGAGATAATCTTTTTTTCCTCGCTCAGGCAAAAAAACGCGAGTATATTAATCTTAAAATCAGGGATGCCATGATTGAACATATTCAGCAATTAACTAAAGACGGAAAACTCATTGATCCGAAATTAGATGGAAGAATTACAATTGAATAAAAAAAATAACAGGCGCGATTTCCTGAAAAAAATTTCAGCGGGCGCTGCACTTGCCACACTCGGGGGAATCCCGCTTGACGCATTTGCAAAAAAAGAGCTTGTAAAAATTACTGTACTTCACACAAATGATGTACACAGCCACATTGAACCGTTTCCGGACAATGATCCGAAATACGCGGGCATGGGCGGAGTTGCACAGCGTTCAGCCATGATCAATAAAATAAGAAGTGAAGAGAAAAATGTTCTACTGTTTGATTCGGGAGATATTTTCCAGGGCACACCTTATTTTAATTTATACGGAGGAGAACTGGAGATGAAGCTCATGAGCATGATGCAATATGATGCATCCACCATCGGTAATCATGATTTTGACAATGGCATTGAAGGATTGGCAAAACAATTGCCGAATGCAACTTTTCCCCTCTTAAATTGCAATTACGATTTTTCGTCCACCGTGCTGAAAGATAAAACTCCACCCTATAAAATTTTTGACAGGGACGGTATTAAAATCGGGGTGTTTGGATTAGGAATTGAATTAAAAGGACTGGTGGATCCCAAATTATATCAGAAAACAATTTACCTTGATCCGCTTCAAAAAGCTGCGGAAACAGCGCATCTTCTGAAAAAAGAAAAAAAATGCGATCTTGTGATATGCCTGTCCCACCTGGGTTTCAAGTACCCTGATGAAAAAGTATCTGACATTGTGCTTGCCAAAAAATCCATGAACATAGATTTGATCCTGGGCGGACACACGCATACATTTATTGATGATCCCTATAAATACATTAACCGCGAGGGGAAAGAGGTATTGATTGCGCAGGTGGGATGGGCAGGGATCAGGCTGGGAAGAATAGATTATTATTTTGAAACAAAAACAAAAAAAAGCACTGCGAATGCTACCACGTTAAAAGTTTCGAGATTGTCAAGTGAAATTTAATTTTTTTTTTATTTTTTTTTGTCCAAAATTTGCATACATTTATTTCGTACAATTGTA
>DATEMK010000076.1:0-10286 GCA_035275625.1 Bacteroidia bacterium | reverse complement strand
TCTTCGTTTTTATAACAACGGTATCCGCAGGGTTGAACGATGATTTCAACACCGGGAAATTGGTTGAGGATGGCCGCGCATTGCTGCGGTGTAAAAGGAACACGTTTGTCGCGGGGGATTTTTTCTTCTTTGATTATTCCTAATTTAATTTTGGACATACTTGTTTTTTAAAAGTGTGCAAAAATAATGGTTAGGGTTTAGAGTTTGAGGTTTGAAGTTTAAGGTTGCGCGAAGAAACTCTAAACATCAAACATCAAACATCAAACTTTTAAAGCAACTGTCCCGCAATATTTGCCAGTTCACTCCGCTCGCCCTTTTCCAAAGTGATATGCGCATACAACGGGTTGTCTTTTATTTTATCAATCAAAGTAGAAAGGCCGTTGCTGTGTGAATCAAGATAAGGTGTATCAATCTGGAAAATATCACCGGTGAAAATAATTTTGGTGTTTTCCCCGGCACGGGTGATGATAGTTTTCACTTCATGCGGAGTGAGATTTTGCGCTTCATCAATGATAAAGCAGATGTTTGAAAGGCTGCGCCCGCGTATATATGCAAGCGGGGTGATGTGCAGCTTTTCGTTTTCGAGCATTTCATTGATCTTCTGAAATTCTTTATCAGATTCACGGTACTGGCTCTGGATGAATTTAAGATTATCCCACAGCGGTTCCATGTAAGGATTAATTTTTGATTTTATATCACCCGGAAGGTACCCGATATCTTTATTGCTTAACGGAACAATCGGACGGGCAAGATAAATCTGGCGGAAATTGCTTTTCTGCTGAATGGCGCTGGCAAGGGCGATGAGGGTTTTGCCCGTTCCGGCAATTCCCTGCACGCTTACGAGCCTTATTTTTTCGTTGAAGATGGCGTGCATGGCAAAGGTTTGCTCGGCATTGCGCGGGCGGATGCCGTAAGCAGTTGCTTTGATGACGCGCTCTATCTTTTCCGTTTCGGGATTAAAATATCCAAGCGCTGAGGCAGACTCGGCTTTGCTTTTTAAAATGAAATAATGATTGGCAACCGGTTTCTTTTTTAAAAATTCTTTATAAAAACATCCGCCATCCTGGTAAATAAGATCAATGATTTTTTTGGGAACGTTTTCAAGAATTGATTTACCGGTATAGAGTCCTTCGAGGTCAACAATTTTTCCGGTCTGGTAGTCTTCAGCGCTTATGTTTAATGACTTTGCCTTCAGGCGGAGATTGATGTCTTTGGATACAAGGACTACTTTTCTCTCTGGCATTTCTTCCTTTAAGCCGAGCGCTGCGTTAATAATATTGTGGTCTGCTTTTTTTTCGTTGAACACACGGTTGGCATCCACGCCATTTCCGAGTTCATTCATCACTACTTTAAATTTGCCTTTTGTGGGCCCGTTGAGCGGAATCCAGTCCTGCAATGAAAATTGTCCTGAAAGCTTATCAATGCTGCGGATAAATTCGCGCGCTTCAAAATTGATGACATCGTTTCCTTTTTTGAAACGGTCAATTTCTTCGAGGACTGTTATGGGTATGGCTACATCGTGTTCTTTAAAATTGAAAATTATATTGTGATCAAACAGGATTGCTGAAGTATCTATGACAAATATCTTCCGCTCATTTTCTTTTGCTTTTTTTCTCATTAAATGTAAGAACGTTTTTTATTATTACCAGCCTCATTCCTTTCCCTAATCGCTCCGACAAATATAAAAGCATCATTATTTGCTTTCTGATACATGATTATTTTTAAATTGACAACGTGATGTTAATAACGTTATTGCACGAATGACCAATGACCAATGAGCAATGATCAATGAGCAATGATCAATAACGAATGACCAATGACCAATGACCAATGACCAATAACTCAATAACTAATAACTGATAACTTTGTTTCCCGTCTCCGCTATGAAAGAAAGAAACCAGCTTCAGCATATTGTTGAAGTAATCAGCAATTATAATTGTGATTCACCTTTGTCTGTTTTTCTGAAAAATTATTTTCAGCAGCACCGCAATATGGGTTCGAATGACAGGAGGATGATGCGAAGCTTTGTTTATAATTATTTCAGGCTGAGAAACAGTTTGAAAAATTTAAGCATGGAGGAACAAATCGCCATCGGTTCATTTTTAGTTTTGAAAAATAATATCCCGCTTCTTGATTATTGCATCAGAAATTTTTCAACTGTTCTGCCTGAACATATTTCTTTTTCAACAGATGAAAAAATAAAAATCATTTCACAAGCCTATCCTGAATTTAATTTAAATAATATTTTTCCCTTTCAGCATTATTTGAGCAATGAAATTTCAGCAGATGACTTTTACAAATCTTTTTTAGTTCAGCCGGATGCCTGGTTAAGGGTTCGAAAAAATTTTAAAGAAAATGTTTTAAAAGAGTTAAGTAAAAACAATATTGCATTCAAAGGATACCAGGGTATGCCGCTTGCTTTGAGCATTGACAATTCCGTTGCATTAAATAATTTAAAAAGTTTTGAAAAAGGGTATTTTGAAATTCAGGATGTATCATCACAAAAAAACGGGATTTTTTTTCAGCCAAATGAAAATGAACATTGGTGGGATTGCTGCGCAGGTTCTGGAGGAAAAAGTTTATTGTTATCCGAACAGGCGGAAAATTTAAAAATAACAGCATCTGATAACCGTGATTCCATCTTGGAAAATCTGAGGAAAAGATTTAGCAAAGCAAACATTAAAAATTTTGCAATTAAAAAAACTGATTTGTTAACTGCCGGCCGCCAACTGCCAGATGCCAACTGTTATGATGGCATCATTGCCGATGTTCCCTGTTCCGGCTCAGGCACCTGGTCAAGAACCCCTGAAATGCTTACTTGTTTTGATGAATCTGAACTTGAAGAATATTCTAACACGCAAAAAGAAATTTTAAAAAATATTTCTCCATATCTTAAAAAAGGAAAACCTCTTATTTACATCACTTGTTCGGTTTTTAAAAATGAAAATGAAAACATCGTTGAATTTGCGGTCAATGCTCTTGGCTTTCAACTTAACAAAATGGAACTTATAAAAGGCTATGATAAAAAAGCTGATACGCTGTTTGTTGCCCGGTTAATTAAAAAATGAATTATACTTTACAATTAAACTGTAAATAAACTGTAATTTTCAAAGACACTGTTAAACCATAGCCTGTTTTCCCTACTTTTGTGACTTAAAATTTAAAACCAATTTAAAAAATGAAAAAACTCTTTACCATTATTGCTTTCATGCTGTTTTGTGCATTTAGCTTTGGACAAAATTTAACATTCCAGGCAAATCTTCCCTACCCTTTTGTCCTTGCTAATATAGGAGGTTATGTGGATAGCCAGGGAAATGAGTATGCCCTTGTAGGAACGGAAGAAGGCCTTTCTATTGTTGACGTTACAACACCTGCCAGTCCGGTTGAAATGTTTGCAGTCCAGGGAGAGCAATCCGAATGGCGTGAAGTAAAAACCTGGCAGCATTATGCTTATGTAACAAATGAGGAAGGTGACGGACTTCAGATCATTAATCTTGATTATTTGCCTGATTCTGTACAGGTGAAGCAATGGCACGGGAATGGCGCCATAAACAATCAATTGGAGACTATTCATGCATTGCATATTGATAACGGCTATGCTTATTTATATGGCAGTAACCTTTTTAATGGCGCTGCTGTAATTTGTGACCTTAACGCTGATCCCTGGAATCCGAATTACCTGGGACATACTCCCGGCACTTACATCCATGACGGTTATGTTCGTAATGATACGCTTTGGGCAGGGCACATTTATGACGGGTATTTTGCAGTATATAACTGCGCTAATAAAGCAAACCCGGTTCTGCTTGCCACACAAAATACTCCATTAAATTTCACACATAATACATGGCTTTCAGCTGACAGTCACACATTATTTACTACTGATGAGCAACCGGATTCTTATCTCACTTCTTATGATGTAACTGATCTTGGAAACATACAGGAATTGGACAGGTTTCAAACCACCCCAGGATCGGGGTCCATTGTACATAATACACATATCATTAGTGCAAACGGAGGTGAGTTTGCAGTGACTTCATGGTACAAAGACGGAGTTGTTATTACAGACGTGACACGCCCGGATAACATGATTCAGATCGGAAGATATGATACTTATACACAAGGTTCCGGTGGCGGTTTTGACGGTGATTGGGGGGTATACCCTTATCTTCCTTCGGGAACTATTGTTGCTTCTGATATGTCTAACGGTTTATATGTTCTCTCGCCTAATTATGTAAGAGCCTGTTATCTTGAAGGAAATGTTACAGACAGCGCTACTGGTGCACCGTTAAATAATGTAGCTATTCAGATTCTTACCACTTCAGTTACTTCAAGCACCGCATTAACCGGTGATTACAAAACAGGCACTGCCACCGCAGGTACGTATGATGTACAGTTTTCAAAGGCAGGTTATACGACCAAAATAATAACAGGCGTTCCTCTTATAAGCGGAATTGTAAATATTTTAGATGTAGAATTAGCCGCACCAACAGCAATAGCTATTACAGGTCAGGTTATAGAAGCAGGAACCGGAAATCCTATTGCAAATGCCGAGGTGTTAATTGAGAACTCTCAATTTTCGTTTAGCATTAATGCCAATGCAACAGGTAATTTTTCTATTTCACCCTTTTTTGGCGGAACATATAATGTTACCGGAGGCAAATGGGGTCACAGAACTTCCTGCACAACAGGGATCCCTATTAATGGATCTTCAGGCCCGGTAATCATTACACTTGACAAAGGGTATTACGATGATTTTGCGCTTGATTTCGGATGGACACACACCAATGCGGGTCATGATTGGGAACGTGGTGAGCCGGTTGGAACCACCAGCAACGGCAGCCAGTCTAATCCTAATTTTGATGTAACAAACGATTGCCTCGACCAATGTTATGTTACCGATAACGGAGGTGGCGTTGATTATGAACATGATATTGACCCGTCAGACGGTACAGTTATTCTGACTTCCCCGGTTTTTGATTTAACCAGTTACACAAACCCGCAATTGAACTACTACCGCTGGTTTTTTAACGGTGAGCTGAATAATGATCCCCCAAATGACAACATGATCCTGAAACTTACCAACGGATTAACCACCGTAACGTTAGAAACCATATTGAATAATACACCCGGCAACAGTTCATGGTTATTTAAAACCTGGAACATTGCCTCTTTAATAACGCCCACTGCCAATATGCGAATGACAGTTGAAACATCCGATGATCAGCCAAGCAGCATTGTTGAAGGAGGATTAGATAAGTTCGAAATTCTGGAAACCGTAGGAGTAAATGAAATTTCATCTTCTGATTTATTGTTAAAAGCTTATCCGAATCCATTTAATAATTCTGTTTCCATAAAAATTAATGCTGCCTCCTTGCCGGAAAATGCAGCATTCATAGTTACAGATGCCCGTGGAAAAATTATGATGAATACATTGGTTTCCAAAAATCAAAATATAGTTGAACTTGGAAAAGAGTTTTCTGCCGGTGTTTATTTTGTGCAATTGAAAGACGCTCAGAATATTTCCTCTGTACTAAAAATTGTTAAAGTAAATTAAGCAGCATCCTCCGTGATCAAAGGCTCTTTGTTGAAAAACATTGAGCCTTTGTTTTTTCTTTAATGGTTTTTTTGAGATAACTTTACAAAATAGTTTTTAATAATTATAAAATAAAAAAAAAATAAAAAAGATTTACCTGCTGCTTTCTCTTATCGCTCTCATCCCTTGTTATAGTTTTGCCGGCAATAATCCGGGAAGAACTTTTCACCTTGCATCCGATATTACATCATCTGATTACTTTCCCGGAAAAATAATTTTCAAAATAAAATCTGAATACCGAAATGCCTGTTCGAAATCATCTTTTACCATTGCTTCATTGAACGGAAAACTATCCTCTCTTCAAACCGAATTTGCTGAAAAAAAATTCCCGTTGCATCAGCCACCGGCACAGGAAAGAAATTCAAATGGTCAGCAGCTTGCAGATATTTCCCTGATTTATGAATTAAAATATAACGCGGCTATACCTGTAGAAAAAGCAATAAACATCTTATTGCAGGATGAATCTGTTGAATATGCGGAGCCTGAATACAGGGCAGGGCTTTTCTACACGCCCAATGACACCGGACTGGCAAGCGAATACCAGCTCGTAAACATACATGCCTTCCAGGGATGGGATATTTCCAAGGGCGATTCAAGCATTGTTATCGGAATTACAGATACAGGAACTGATCCCGATCATCCCGATCTTGTAAACCAGGTTAAGTACAATTATGCTGATCCCATAAACGGAACTGACGATGATGGCGATGGATACATTGATAATTTTGCAGGATGGGATTTAGGAGACAATGACAACGATCCGATTGTTTCTATAGTGCATGGTTCTTTTGTTGCAGGGTGTTCAGCCGCAGAACCCGATAATATTACAGGCATTGCAGGCTCTGGATTTTTTTGCAGGTATCTTCCCATAAAAATTTCCTCAGGTCTTGTTTTAACGAAGGCTTATGAAGGAATTGTTTACGCTGCCGATCATGGATGCCAGATCATTAACTGCTCATGGGGAAGTGTTGGTGGCGGACAATTCGGGCAGGATATTATAGATTATGCAACCATTAACCAAAATCGTTTAGTAGTAGCTGCTTCAGGAAACAATAATAATGACGCACCATTTTACCCGGCTTCCTATAAATATGTTCTTTCTGTAACAGGAACAAACAGCACCGATACAAAATGGGGCGGCTCCAGCTTCGGAAGTAATATTGATGTGAGCGCACCGGGCGAATCTGTTTATTCAACCATCTTTGATAATTACTGGTCATTCTCATCCGGAACTTCTTTTTCATCTCCTATTGTTGCAGGGCTCGCAGGGATTGTCATGTGGCATTTTCCGGCCTTCACTCCTTTACAAGTAGCAGAACAGCTTCGCGCAACGTGTGATGATATTGATACCGTCCCGGGAAATGCCGGATACATTCACCAGCTTGGAAAGGGGCGCGTAAATCTTTTCCGGGCTTTAACAGAAAGTGCAAAATCAGTACGCATGACCGATATAAATATTACGGATAATAATGATGGTGCATTTGCTGCAAATGATACTCTTTCAATTACAGGTGAAATTACCAACTGGCTTGACCCTGTTACTAACCTTGATATTACTTTAACCACTAATTCACCTGATGTCACGGTGATCAATGGAACTGTTTCCGCTGGAAACATGGCAACATTAGCAAGCACAAATAACAACAGCAACCCGTTTACTGTCAGCATCAGCCCTTCAATACCATTAAATCAACCGGTTATTTTCACGCTTACTTACACAGATGCGGGAGGTTATAATGATTTTCAATGTTTCGACCTGGTGTTGAATGTAGATTATATAAATGTTTTGGTAAATAATGTCGGTACCTCTATCACAAGTAAAGGACGCATTGGTTTCAATAAGTCCGGACAGCAGCAGGGAATCGGTTTTCTTTTCAATGATACCAACCAGGTTCTGTATGAAGCGTGTTTTCTTGCAGGAATAGATACTTCCCATGTTTCTGATCACATGTTTGGAAATAATATAGATGATCATGATTTTGTTCCGCAGGAATATGTTCGTAAAATTATACCCACCGTTATTTCTGACTTTGATCTGTACAGCACATTCAATGATGATTCAGCTTACGCAAATAAATTAAACGTGCTTACCACACAACGCACGTATGCATGGAGCACTCCTGCGGATGCAAACTATATTATGATAGTTTATTCTATAAAAAACATGGGTGCTTCAACACTTGATTCTTTATATGCAGCCATTTATTGCGATTGGGATATTGGTGCCAACGCTTCACAAAACAAAGCGGACGTTGATCTGCCTTTGAAGCTGGCCTACGAATGGGATGTCCAGCCAGGCGGAGTGTATGCAGGAATAAAAGTGTTAGGATTTGTACCATTTAATATTTATGAATTTGATAATGATGGCGCTAACGGAAGCATGGCAATCTATGGCGGTTTTACAAAAACTGAAAAATATATTTCAATGACTACTCCGCGCAGCCCTGCGGGAACTGCCGCTAACGGCAATGATGTTTCCATGATGGTAGCTTCCGGACCTTATTCGTTGAATGCCGGTGATTCTGTGCAGGTGGGATTTGCATTGATTGCAGGCGACAGCCTGCCGGTTGTTATTGCTGCTGCGCATGCGGCTGAAATAAAATACTTAACCACTGTAAGCGTTCCCGAAGATCCTGCTGCGTTAACATTTAATCTTGATCAGAATTATCCGAATCCTTTTTCTGAAAATACTGTTATTCGTTTTTCATTACCTTCATCTGTAAGTGTTGATCTCAGCATTTATGATGTTACGGGTCAAAAAATAATGACTGTTGTGAATGAAAAGCTTTCAGAAGGAAAGCATCAGTATGCTGTTGACAGCAAAAATCTGAACAGCGGGATTTATTATTTTACTTTAAGAGCAGGGGATAAAGTGGAGACGAGGAAACTGGTGAAGGTGAAATGAGAAATTCAATTTTCAAATTCCAATTTCAATTATCAACCTTGAACATTGTCCCGATAGTTATCGGAATTGAACATTGAACATTCTCATTCTTTCAAAAACTTCTTCACCCCTTTTTGTTTTCCATTATTTACTTCAACAAAATAAATTCCTTTTGAAAATTGACTGATGTCAATTTTAATTTGAGATTTGGGATTTAGGATTTGGGATTTCGTCAAAACTTTTCCATTAACATTTGTTATCGTTAAATTTACTTTTTCCATTCCATCATAATTAATAATTAAAAAATCTTTTGCAGGATTGGGGGAAATTGTAAATTCTAAATTGGAAGTTGAGAGTTCATCTATGCCTGTTGTGCAGGTGCTGTCGGGGGTGTATTCCCAGAAATCTATCTTAAGAGTATTAAAATCATCATTTATAAAACCAGTTCCTACATAACCTTTATTTCCAATAGAGAATGCAACCGCCATTTCCCTTAACCCAGCTCCAAAACTACTTGATTGCGACCAAGCATTAGTCAAAATATTATATTTCCAAAAGTCATTGATAGTTCCGCTTCCGATAGCGGTTGTACCAAGCCCAATGTATCCAAAAGGACAAAGCCAAAATCCCAATGCTTCAACACGGGGTGTGCCGCCAAAATTTGCTTTTTGGGACCAACTATTTAAAATTGGATCCCATTCCCAAAAATCATTGTACATTGATATAGTAAATCCAGTTCCAATATATCCTTTTGTTCCATCAGAAAAACCTACAGCACCCCATCTTTCATTTCCTCCAAAATCCATTTTTTGTGTCCATAAATTTACTGTTGGATCATATTCCCAAAAATCTTTAAGAGCATTAAAACCAGGAATAGTATAGCCAGTTCCTATATATCCCTTATTGTTTATTGAGAATCCTACGGCACCAACTCTTTCGTTACCACCCACATCTGATTTTTGTGTCCAAGTGTTAACATTTGGATCATATTCCCAAAAATCTTTTTTTGCGACATTGCCTGCCTGACCAGTACCTATATATCCTTTTGTTCCAATAGAAAATCCTACCGCATAATGTCTTGGCATTCCTCCGAAATTTGCTTTTTGAGTCCAGGTATTTCCAAAAGGTTCATATTCCCAAAAGTCTGAAGTGAAAGGATTTCCACTATCCCAACCAGTACCAATATATCCTTTAGTGCCAATACAAAAACCTACTGCACCCATTCGTGCCACTCCCCCAAAATCCGCCTTCTGTGTCCAATAATCCCCTTTCGCAGAAAAAGCAGTTATTATTAAAAGGAGTGTAAAAAGTTTTTTCAATGATCAGGGGTTTTTATCAAAGGTAAAAAACTTTTGAGTAATTAGTTCAACTATTTTCACCGAGTAAATTTTCATAAATCAAAAAGTTTTCATCATCAAAACACACAAAAATTATTTCTTCAAAACCAGGATATTTAGAAATAAACTCTCTGACGGTTTTCACCGCAATTTCTGCTGCTTCTTCTTTTGGAAAATGATACACACCCGTGCTGATGTTCGGAAAAGCAATTGTTTTTACATCATTATCTTTTGCCAATTGCAAACTGTTGTAATACGCATTCGCCAAAAGCTGCCTTTCATTTTTATTTCCGCCATTCCAGACGGGCCCCACCGTATGAATTACAAACTTTGCAGGAAGTTTCCCTGCGCCTGTAATCACCGCTTCACCCGTTTTGCATCCTCCCTGCCGTTCACGTATTTTGATGCACTCTTCAAGAATCCTTTTTCCTCCCGCCCTGTGAATTGCTCCATCCACTCCGCCTCCACC
>DATEMK010000075.1:0-7394 GCA_035275625.1 Bacteroidia bacterium | reverse complement strand
AATTTAAACTTGATGTAAATACGGGATTGTTCGCAGACCCGGTCCAGTCAAAATTTTTGCAAAAAGCATTTGCAACATCAACATACACTGTATCACCGGCATTTAAAAAGGAATTAGCATCAAAGAATACATCATCAGACGGACCCGGGGGAGCAGAATGAAATGTAGTTCCACCGCTTGATGTTGCCCAGTGGCTTGCAAAATTGCTCCAGTTACCGGTTCCGCTTGTCCAATAATAATTGGCTGCATGTAATACACCGGCATATAAAAACAGCATGATTCCTGAAATTAGCTTTTTCATAGTTTTTTCTTATTAATTAATATTTATTGTAATTTTAAGACACTCTGGTATGATGCTATATGGCATTTCACTATTAATTATTGGTTTTTACATTCAGAAGTTTCCAGGGTATTGACAGAAAACCGGGGGTAATACTGATATTATCTCTAACCCCGGGCCATACGACTACTATATTACGTTCTGCTTCAAATGAGAGTGTCATTGATTTCAAAATTGATTTAATTATTGTATAAGCTATTTATATCGTGCAATACACTTCCCGGTCTCAATTCAAAGCATTTAACTTTGCTTTAAAATCATCAGTAGTTGTTTTGCTCAAAGTAAAGTTCACTGTTTGCGCGCTGCTGCTTATCGTTATGGGTATAAATGATGAATACAGTTTTCCATTTTTTATTCCTACAGCAACTATTGTACATTGCAAACCGGTTGGTGAGTATAAATATGAAAAATCATTAATCTGTCCGTTATAATTACGATAAACATGAATGCAAGTATTAATGCTTTTAAAAACCATGAAAACATCCGTTTGATATATTGTTGGATCATCCGTAGGATGACAGGTCAGCTTTATTTGAGGCAACCCCTGGAAAGTAAATGAATTATCACTGTTACCCCAGCCCAGCCAGTTCCCTGACCATAGGTAACCTGTGGCTGTCGCAAGTAAACTAATCTGAGGAGAAGGTATCCATGTAACCGGCTTATTTTCTGTTCCGCCAATAACGGTATCTGCAACACCAATAAATGCCTGCATAGCAGTATTCGGATTTGCGGCCGGCATTTCAACAGTCAGGTTTTTACCCGGGGCAACAATTAACGGCTGAGTTTCGGATTTTACTTCTAAAAAAAATTCTCCGCCTGACACAAGCGGTGATGTCGAAGTAACGGTTGCTATATCTGAAAGCAGCATGTCACTTTTTTTGTAGATGTCTTTAAATTGGACTGTCACATTTCCTGAAACAATTCCTCCTGCCATAGTCGTAAATGCATTAGCCGGAATAGTTACATGTGTTCCTTTCGGTGAGGTAAAGCTTCCTCCTGCGGCAGCATCTATAGTATAGGTTTGCACAGGAACACTATTTTTCGCATAAAAATCTTTCATTGAAGAATAATTGTCCTGGTTACCGCCAGGTGCGGGAGGGGGGACAATTTCAGCTGTTTCTTTTTTGCATGCTTCCGATGCAAACAGGATTACAACAATTAAAATTCTGATTTGTGTTTTCATTTATATAATGTTAAAATTGTTAAAATTGATTTTTATTTTTCCCCTTTTCGGGCTGTTCTGATAACAATACGGAAAAAGAGCAAATGGTTGCCCGGAAAAGTTTATAAAATCAGAATTTAATTCTCAATCCTGCTCCTAAGGAGTAATTCTGAATTTTTTTCGAAACAGGATAATCCTTCTTAAAAATACTGCCCAGGCCGTACTTAAAAGCTGGTTGAAGAAATATGGAAAACCTGTCATTGATATTGTAAACAACATTGGCGGCCGCTAAAAGGCTAAAATAATTTTTACGGTAAGGAGAATCTTCCCGGTCATTATATAAAATAACGGTTTCGGAGTTAGCCGGCAGCAGGGTCGTATGGATACTTGTAATAAATGAAACCGATGCCCCGGTTTTCACTTCCATATCGAATTTGCCTGCGCTGAATTTGTATCCTGCCCATAATGGAATTTCAAGAATGGATATTTTATTCGATGTCTTAACGGATATTTTTGAGTATGATAGATTAGCTACTGTCACCCATGAACTATCCTTAACAAGAAAACTATCAATGGGAATACCTGAAGAATCTAATATATAAGAAAAGTAGATATTGTAATTGTAATGACTGCCGGAAGTATCCCAAACCATTTGTGGTTTAGAATAGGAAAAATCACTTTTCACCAGAGAATAATTAACACCCGGTTCAACAAAAAAATTCTTGTACGGAATATTCAGTCCTATCCCTGCACTGAAAGAAATTTTCTCAGTTTCCGATATTTCAAATACATCAGTTAAGCTCTTGTAACTTGCATCCCCGCTGACTTTGAAAGCGCTTATTTGCGGTGCTGCAAATAAATCAATTGAAAATCTTTTTTTATTTTTTATTTTCGAAAGTGAATCAGGTTGCACTTCTTTTTTATTTTCTCTTACGCTAAGTGAGTCAATATTTTGTGTACTGTCATTTTCAGCTGCTGTATTTTGCTTTTGCGGACCTTCAATTCCCGAAGAGTCATTAACAGCAGCAGAATCCAACGGGCCCTCCAAAGGTTTAGCTTCCGGCTTTTGTGTTTCCTCCGTTTGCTGATTTTTTTCTGCAACAAAATCTTCTTTTGCATTTTCATCGCTTATTCTTCCCGGATTTCCGTTATCAGCGGATTTTGACTTAAAATTATTTTCAGCAGGAGAGTTGTCTTTCCCCCTATTGTGCCGGACAGCCTGTGCTTTTTTTCCATCTCCGGTTGAATTCTTTCCTTTCTCGTTTAATGATGTTTCTTCTTTTTCTTCCTCAGCCTGCTTTGAAAAAATTCCGGATCCGCTGTTTGTATCACTATTAAAATTTCTTTTTGAACCAGGGTTGCCTTGATTGATTGAATCTAACTCAGTGCTGCTTTCTGTTTCCATCGCTGGTGACCCTGCCCTGCCAGGGAAATTATCACGCGTACTTTCATTGCTTAATTGTTTTTCCTTAGTTGCAATTGCATTATTATTTTGTTGAGATTGTGTTGTCGTTTGTGAGAGATTTTTATTTTTATCATTCAAGAAATACAGGGCAGTAACTGACAAGAGTGCAAGCCCCGTTATTCCCATTAACCAAAAGAGAGTACGTTTTGAAGAATTATTATCTTTTAAATATCCTGATTCGATCAGTTTTTTCTTAATATCTTCCTGTGTGCCTTTCGGAGGACGGGTTCCCGCTTTTCCTAAAGCATCATTGAATAAGTTTTCAATATTTTTTTTCCCGCTCATTTTAATTCTCTTTGATGGAGCAACACATGCTGATTTATTTTTTCTCTTAGTAATTTACGCGCTTTGAAAAATTGAGTCTTCGAAGTGTTTTCTGAAATACCCAGTAAGGCGGCAATTTCTTTATGTCCCATATTTTCCATAACAAACAGGTTGAACACGGTCCGGTACCCGCCCGGCAGCTGTTGAATCATTTCAAGCAATTCCTCCTTTGAGAAATCAGGTTCATACCCTCCACTGTCATCGTTATCCGGAACTTCATCACCTATATCTTCAGCGGGTACTGAATTTACCGCAGCTTTTTTTTTCCTGTAGCAATCTATGGCCTGGTTGACAAAAATCCTTTTCAGCCATCCTTCAAATGATCCTTTATGAATGTCAAACGTTTTCAATTGAGTAAACACTTTTATAAATCCATCCTGCAAAACATCCTTAGCTTCGTCTTCATCCCCGGAATACCTCAGGCAAATACCATATAAGCTGTATGCATATTTCTCATACAGTTCATTAAAATGGCGCTGACTGCCATCCAGGCAACCAGCTATCAACTCGTCATCATGCATGCATTACTGTTCAGAATACGCAAAGTTGAGAAAAGGTTGCCTGATCAGCTAAAATTGATAATGATAAATATGATTTTGCTTAAAGCAGAAAGAAATCAAGCCGGAAAACGTTTTCAATAAATTCTCTACCTTTCCAAAAAATATCCCATGAAAAAATATTTATTCCTGCCCATTTTATGTTTTATTTTTTTGAAAAGCAACGCACAAATGTTCCATGAGAACTTTGAAGCTCCTTCATTGGGTGATAGTGTTTTATCTTATTCATCCAACCCAACCAATACCGGATGGAATTTAAACAACCGGCTGCAAATGAGCGGCAGCTTTTGCGATTCTGCATATATTGGTAATAGTGACACAACCATCCTGACCACCATTCCATTCAGCACGGTTGGTTATCCTGCAGTAATTCTTTCATTCAATCATATCTGTAAAACTCATTTTTTTGATATGTCAACAGTAGAGGCTTCTCCTGATGGAGGTTTAACATGGATACAACTGTCTTATCTGAACTCTGATTACCTTGGATTAGCTCCGTATGATGCACAGGCCAGCAGTTTTTCAATAGCGTCTTACGGAGACTGGCTGCCGGCATTTCCTGATACTGTCCCCACAAATGCCTGGTGGCGAGAAGAAGCGTTTGATGTGACCAACCTGTTGTCAAACACTTCCAATGCCCAAATCAGGTTTAAGACTTTTGATGTTAGTTCCGATCTCATTGATACTTTAAACGGATGGAAAATTGATGATATCACGCTTGACAGCATTTATTTTGGTTGCGCATCACTTAATGTTTCTTCACAAGTTGATACATGCATGGCACCGCAAAATATTTCTTTTAACATCCACGGAGCAGCAATCGGATATTTGCCAACAGACTCGGTAAATGCGCATATTTATTTTGGCGATGGAACAGATTCGATCTTTAATATCCCGATACAAACAAGTAATTTCAACATAACCGTTACACATGCTTTTAATTTTTCAGGTGCGTATTCATCACAGGTTATTTTGACATCACCGGATGGCATTGTTGATACGCTTACCCGTTATAATATTTTTTTAATTGGAAATAATTGCGGCAATATAAGCGGGCAGGTTTATATTGATTACAATAATGACTGCTTATTTAATTCAGGTGATGCATCCTTAAAATACCAAAACGTAAAATTGATGTACAGCGGGCAAGATGTAGAAACATCTTTTACCGATACTGCCGGCAATTATTCCTTTTACGTTCCGGCAAATCCCTACACTATTGAAACAGACAGTTCTGTTTTAAATAATACCAATTTAAATATTTTATGTCCATCATCAGGATTTTACGCTGTTTCCACAGTACCCTCTGCAGGAAATGATTTTGCATTAAGCTGCAACCCTGGATTTGATCTTTATTCAATCTTTTATTTGAATAGATTCAGACCTAATATTCAAGGTCATTTTCATGTATCCTTTGGAGGAAACAGTTGCCAGGTTATGTCAGGAATTGCAAAACTGGTACTTGATCCGATGGTCTCATTTGTTTCTTCTAACCCTGCTCCTTCATCAATGAATGGTGATACTCTTATTTGGAATTTCAACAACATTCATTATGGTTCAACTTTTGATCCTCTCATATCAATTTTGCCGAGCCCGCTTCTTAACTTGGGTGACAGTGTTTGCTTCACTTCATTTATTGAACCTGTCGCTGGTGATGTGAACACTGCAAATAATATTCATTATGGATGTGCTGAAATTTCCAACTCCTGCGATCCGAATCAAAAATTAGTTTATCCCGAAGGAAATATTTCTTCCTCCACAAAATTGGATTTCATGATTGAATTTCAAAATGTCGGGAACGCTGAAGCATACAATATTTACATATTGGATACATTAAACTCTTCTCTTGATGTGAATACATTAACGATAAACGGAGCGAGCCATAACATGACAATTGATTTCCTGACAGGAAATGTTTTGAAATTTAATTTTAATAATATCATGTTACCCGACAGCGGCAGTAATGAAGCGGGAAGCCATGGTTTTGTTTCATATTCCATAAAACCAAATTCAAATCTTACTAATGGAACAACCATCTCCAATACAGCAGCCATTTATTTTGATTTTAATTTGCCGGTTATTACCAATACCACGATTAATGTAATTGACACCTTAGTGCCAACAGCAATATCAATAAATTCTGATTTTAAACCGGAAGATGTTTTAATTTATCCAAATCCTGTGTCCGGTGAATTAAAAATAATTATTCCCGGGAAATTAATTGAAGGAAATTCCTTTAGAATAACTATTTATAATTTATTTGGCGAAAAGATTTTAGAACAAAAAAATCTATCGGCATCCTCAACAACTGATTTGAAAAATCTTGCGAAAGGAATTTATTTTTACGAAATAACAGGTCTTAAAGGAATTATCAAAAAAGGTAAACTGATAAAGATGTAAATTTTATAAACTGGTTTTTCCAGGCTGAAATGGATTTCTAAGCAAATTTATTTTCTAAGCGCTCCTGATTTTCTTAAGTAAATATTCTTTTTCAACCAATTCAGAACAGGTAACAACTGAACTGATAGTTACCCCCAATACCCCGTGATTGTTCAGGTTTTGGCCTGTCAGAAAAAGATTAGGGATTTTCGTTTTTGGGGAAATATATGTTTTAAGCGGATCATTGCAATCCTTTAAGATACCATACAGGCTGCCGTCCGTACTGCCGATATAATCCCGGTAGGTCAATGGTGTAGAGCTGCAATATGATTGAATATGATGCCTGACATCCGGAATAAATTTTTCAAGAAAGTTAATCAGCTTCTCCGACTTCTGCTGTTTGAATTCCTCATAGTCAGCACCCCTTTTTTGAGAATGGTGAGGAATTGTACTATGCGTTGGCGCCCATTTTTTTACATCCTCATATCGCATGTAAGCCATAACAGTGAGGCTATCCGTAAATCCGTCATCTTTAGTTGATGCAGGCGTAAACATTGCCACACCACCCGGCCAGTCAGCGGACGTATAATGTATGGGCTTCCACACATCAAAAGAATCAAAAACATAGCGGTTATAGTTCCAATACCTGAAGGTGTTTTTCTTAAATACAATATTCAGAATAAAAACCGACATGGTATTTTCAAGGTTGTTAATTCTTGTACGGTATGCCTGCCGTATTCCACCGTCCTTAATCATTTCAAGGGTTTTGCTGATGTCTATGTCGGAAATAAATATTTTTCCTTCTATTCTTTTTTTTCCCAGGTCATGGTCATTTACATCCACAGAGTTTATTTCGTTCCCGGTCAGATTATATTGAGTAGCCTGGTGGTAATTCAAAATAGTTCCACCCATGCTTTTTATACTCTGTGATAAATATTTTGCAATCTGCGAACCGCCATTAACGCATTTCCAGGCGCTTTCAATATATGAATTCACCACCAACGCATGAAGATAAAAAGGTGTTTTTTCCGGGACACCGGCATACAATGCATTGGAGCCGGCAAGCACAGCCTGAAGTTTTTTATTGGCAGTGACCGATTCAATAAATTCTTTTGTATTAAGACCCAGAAAATCGGCATCCATGATGTTTTTCCTGTCATCTTTAAG
>DATEMK010000074.1:0-2429 GCA_035275625.1 Bacteroidia bacterium | reverse complement strand
TGATAGAGAATCAAAAAACCGAAGCGGTGGTAAACGGGGTCCAGATTATTATTCAGATTGTAGATGCGCCCAACATATTCTTTAGATGGCATAGCTTTATAGTCCTTCTCGGATGATCTTATCGCTAAGAAAAGTCCAGTTGGAGACCCAATCATAATAAAATGATCAATTTTAAAATCAAGCAGTCGGATGTCACTTGTGGTAATCTCGTGCATTATTACAGATCCGAGCGAATGGGCAAATACCAAGCTTCTGATCACTGGTAAAAACCATAAAGTTTCTGTATGCCGCGTTCAATGCTTTTACGACCTCACTTGTCATTGCCTCCTTGTGCCCTTCCTCCATAAAATAAAAGATATTCATTAATGACCATTCGAGTTCGGAGCGGAAGCCATGCATTCTTGCCGCGATAACATTTTTGACATGGTTTTCTGCGAGATAAAGTCTTCTATTATTCATTTGATGGGAATAAAGTGTGGATGTTCATTTTTCTCTATACCCCAGTGTTGTTTGTCAGTGTTAGTGCTATGTGAAGCGGTGAAGCGACAAGTTAAAAATGAATAAATATTGAAAATAATGATAATGTGTAAAAAACAAACGTAATATCCCCGTAGGAGTAAGTTGATTGCTGTCACGATAGGAACTGTATGAGATTCAAATGAATTTTTCCTATCCACACATTTAGTAATACAGCAGCAGCGCAACTAAGAACTTGTCCACCGATTAGTCTTTGTTTGGCTTCCCATTCCATGTTGAATTCGAGACTTGAAAGGCATATCGCAAATATGTTCAACATATTTAACGCCAAGTTTCTTAATTGATGTCGTTATCGATAAGGAAACTTGAATGCCTATAAACGTTCTAATATGGCATACCTTTCCTCTCCGAGCTTGTCAAAATCTGCTTTAGTGCATAAAATTATACAACAGATCAAAAAATTGCTAAAATTTCATGCTATCGGTATGATGGTCAAGCGTCGACACTTCGTTTTTTTTAATAATTGCTTCTTCCACTTCTAGCCACAATAAAGCAAACCAAGGATCCCACAAATACCATAAGCAAACATTACGTATACATTTGAACTCATTTTTCTGGAAATAAAATGACACGAAACAAATCACAGACCATTTAAAATTTTAAAATTTAAACAAATATCATCAATATTTATGACGTATTTGTACATGGAGGAAACGTCTAATATGTATTGGCAATCAAAAAACATGAAAATTGGATATGGGATTTTTTAATTTAACCATTTATGTGGATCATCGGTATGATGGTAAGTAGTATGTATATTATGAATCGAATGTTAAGGTCATGATCCTTTCGCCTTTCACCCCTTTGCCCCTTTGCTTTTCTCCTAGCCTCAGAGTCAGATAATCGATCATGGCTAGTGGAGTGGATGCGATGTGACTACTATGACTACTGGGCATAGTCAGCTTTCCCTATGTTTTGTTTCCATACTTTCTATTTTCATTTCGAATCAGCGTCTCTCGTTATCATTTATTACCTCCAGCCTCCAGCCTACAAGTGCCTCCTCCAATTCCAATTCCAATTTCCGTCCCCTTTACATTAGAGTTCACATTCCGGTTCTTCCAAGGATCCTTTTCTCCAACCCGGTGGGGGGAAAAAGGGACTCCCTTAACTCTTATATATTTATTATTGTCATATAATTTTTTTGCTAAATAAATAAGTTTTTGCATCAAAATTCAAAAACGTTATTATTAGAGATAAATATGTTTAAAGCCGAGCACTGGCAATTGCACAGACGAATTTTGATCAAATTCAACTATTTTCCTGCAATTATCAACTAATTCAATAAGTAATTTTTCGGGTAGAAACTTAGAAACAATGTAATTTTTTAGGATTTTTAAACCTTGTCATTTTTCATCATTTGCTTTGCCAGCTTAAACCCTTCCGCCTCCGACCACATTGCAAAAAGAAAAATTTTAGACTAATTTTTTTGCATATTGCTTAAGTGTATCTAAAATCATTTAGATATAAATCAGGCATTAACAATTTAAAGTAAACCGCTCTTTTCACTTTGATGCAAAATTACTTTCCCTTTAATTTTCTTTACAAATTTCAAATTCACGCGATGTCAGATTTTTGACGAAGCTATCATCACAATTCTCTCTTTTCTTCCTTAAACCAGCATCCTAGGTGTACCATCCAGGTTAATGACTGTTGTCTCGTTTGTGAGTCAAAATCTTTGCACTAAATATTTGGAATCGCTTAACAATATTGTCGTAAGTCAAAAATTTTTTACGCTACTATAATTTTGCTCTAGTAATGTCCAATTAAACTTAAATGATTTTGATGGAAAATAAAAATTTTAAAAATATTTTCGATTAATAAGCTTATTGTTAAGCGAGTATGAAAAAGTCTATATTTAATTTTCTAGGCTCTCGGAAATGGCTTGGACTCGG
>DATEMK010000073.1:0-5987 GCA_035275625.1 Bacteroidia bacterium | reverse complement strand
TGAATTTGTATTTGCTGAGTTAGCTGAAAAAGAAAATAGCTGGGATAAATTGCAAGTGCTGGTTTGATTTACTGTAAAATTGCTCAGGGGTTTTGGATGAATCGTGATATATTGATTTTTCGTCATTACATCAGAGCATCCGAAAGAACTTTTATATGCAATTAAAGTAACAGAGAATTGACCTGAAGCTGTGTATGTATGAACAGGATTGAAACTGTTAGATGTTATTCCATCACCAAAATCCCAAAGACAACTGTCATAATTTAACGAGAGGTTGGAAAAGATGACTTGATCGTCTAAGCAAGTGGAAGTAACACTTGAAATAAAATTTGCTGTGGGTTTTTGAACAGAAGAAATAAAATTATTTTTTATTAATGAATCCACGCTTCCGTTTGTGCTGTACGCAATAAGTTTTACGGAATAATTTCCCGGGTTAACATAAACGATTGTCGGGTTAGCAAGCGTAGATGTATTTCCGTTTCCAAAATCCCAGAAATAAGACGAAGCATTTACTGAACTATTGATGAACTGAACATTCAACGGTGCACAGCCTGATGACGAACCGGTTACCGAAAAAAAAGCAACTGCATTTTGTGCTGAAGCTTTTCCAGCAATAAACAGTAATGAAAATAAAAAACACCCTAAGAGTAAAAGCGTCCTTCTGCAATGCTGCATTTGAATTTTGTTCTTGTTTTTTGTTAGCATACAAGCTGATTAAGCCTAAAAAAATAATTTAAGATAATATCAATACGAAAACCCTGTTAAAAGGTTATGAAACCTGTTTCGTCTTCGAATGGTAAACTTTATTTTTTTATTTATAAAAATCGGCTAATCCCATTTTGAAATTTCCATTTCAAAATACATTGATTACCCCTGTAAGAAATTGTGGTCTTTTCACTAATAATCAAACTTGATTTTATCAAAGGAATTCCTTCTTAATTCATTTTATTAATGCTGATAACATACATTTGCTTTAATTATCAAGCCGTAATTAAAATATTAAGTATTACCTGATTTATATGAATAGCCCATGTAAGGTTTTCCTGATTCTCGTTTTTTTATCTGTTGCCTTTTCAAACAAAAATCTTTTTTCGCAATCCAATAATGTATTGCATCCGCCCGACACCTATCGGAACCAGGATAATACTTATTACTGGAAAAACCGCCCTCCTTATCCTGGCTACTGGCAGCAAGATGTTTATTACAATATAAAAGCTAAGGTTGATGAGGCAACAAATATTATTGATGCAAATCTTGAACTAACTTACTGGAATAATTCGCCTGACACTTTAACATTCGTCTATTTTCATTTGTACCAGAATGCATTTCAGCCCGGCTCTTATTTGAATAACCTCACAAAAAATAATGGGGTAAAACCAAAGTGGGGAAAATATGAATCGCAAAAACTGGGAACAGTGATTGGAAATTTAATGGTTGAGGATGGCGCTAAATCATATGAAACAAAAACTGAACTTGATAACACAATTTTGAAAGTTTATTTGAAAGATCCTTTGATTCCGGGAAGCCAGGTTAAATTTCTTATCAGATTTAAAACCTATTTTGATACCGGAAGCGAAAGAAGAAGAATGAAAGTGTTCAATGTAAATGGATTCAAACATTATGATGGTGTGCATTGGTATCCGCGCATCTGCGTGTACGATAAAAAATTCGGGTGGGATACCAACCAGCATTTGGGCAGGGAATTTTACGGTGATTACGGAACTTATGATGCTGAATTAATTTTTCCGAATCATTATATTGTTGAAGCAACCGGTTATCTGCAAAACAGGAATGAAGTGCTGCCAGATTCATTGCGTGAAAAACTTGATGTTAAAAACTTTGCAAACAAACCTTTTAATTCCCCTCCTTCTGTTATTGTCGTTCCTGATGGGACAACAAAAACATGGAAGTATCATGCCGAAAATGTACACGACTTTGCATGGACTGCCGACCCAACTTACAGAATCGCTGAAGCGTCATGGAACGGAATACAATGTATCGGGCTTGCGCAGGAATCACATGCAGCAGGGTGGCAAAATTCCGCTAAGTATGCTGCAAAAATTATTAAACTTTATTCGGAAGACATCGGCATGTATGCCTATACGAAAATAGTTGTTGCTGATGCCCGCGATGGAATGGAATATCCGATGCTAACTCTTGATGGAGGTTACGATCCGAATTACAGGGGATTATTCGCGCATGAAATCGGACATAACTGGTTTTTTGCAATGGTAGGGAATAATGAAACATATCGCGCATTGCTGGATGAGGGATTTAGTCAATTTCTCACCACCTGGTCAATGGACAAACTGGAACCATCCGGGAAACCGAAAACATTTGCAAATAAATATAAGGAAAGGTTTTCAGAACAAACGATTGAGCGATATAATAATAATTATTACAGTTACCTGAACGCAGCTATTAAAAATGAAGATGGTTTTATCAATACACACAGTGACATGTTCAGTGGTGCACTGGGTCATGGAGGCGGTTACAGTATGGTATATCGCAAGACAGGAACGATGCTGTATAATTTACAATATGTTTTAGGTGATTCACTTTTTTTGAGGGCTATGCAGCATTACTTCAATCAATGGAAAATGTGTCATCCTTATCCTGAAGATTTTCGACAATCAATTATTGACTTTACGAAAGTTGACCTTAACTGGTTTTTTGATCAATGGCTCGAAACGGATAAACATATTGATTACAAAGTTTGCAGTGTTAAAAAAACGGAGCAGCAGGATATTTATAAAATAAAATTTAAACGAAAAGACCGCATGCAAATGCCGGTTGATTTCAGTGTGTATTCAACCACCGGGATGAAATATGATTTCCATATTCCGAATACATGGTTTGTAAAACAGACGGATGCAACTGTTTTACCAAAATGGTTTGGATGGGATAAAATTCAGCCCACATATACCGCGGAAGTAAAAATACCCGGTGGCATTGACAATGTTGTGATTGATTCCACGCATCGCCTTGCAGATATAAATATGCTTGACAACAGTAAAAATTTTCCTGTCACTTTAAAATTTGATTCGCGAATATCCAATTTACCCGACTGGTTGAACTATGAAATGAAAGTTCGTCCGGATATCTGGTACAATTCGTATGACGGATTCAAAACCGGAATGCATCTGGAAGGTCAATATATGAATTACAAACACATTTTTAGCTTTGATACGTATGTGAACACAGGGATTGTGCAGGGAAATTTTGAACGACCTGTCCAACAAACAGAATTTGATCCGTTTTCTTTTCAGCTAAAGTATAGGACTCCCGTGATCAATAAATTTTTTAAAAACCTTTTTATTAATCTTTCTGCAAAAGCAATTGACGGGTTGAATGAATATAAAGGAGGATTTGATTACTATAGCTATAGCAAACGTACGCGCCTTTTTTGTTTTTTCAAATCTATGTACAGAAAAAATACAACGGATCTTGATTATCTTCTTTATCCTGATGAATGGCTTTCTGCTCAATATAATAATACATTGACAATAGGGACAGAAAAGAATTATAAAATCAATAGCATATCTGGTTTGATGAATCTTTCTCTTGTTTCAAGCAGCATCGGGAGCGATTATAATTACTCAAAAATTATTTTATCAAACGTTAATAAAACTTCGTTTTCGAAATTTGATCTCAGTGTCCGGATTTTCGCACAGTATGGGACAGGAGATAATACTGCCCATGAATCATCAGTATTCTTAGCAGGAGCGAATCCTGAAGAACTGATGGAAGATAAATTCACGCGGTCACAAGGCTTTGTGCCGGATGACTGGCTGGGTTATTCAACTAAAACAAATCATTTTCAGCAAGGGGGCGGATTGAATTTAAGAGGTTATGCAGGTTATGTTGTGGCTGAAGAAATAAACAATGAAGTCCGGCTTATATATAAAGGATCAACCGGTGCGGCAATAAATCTTGAACTTGATTTTGAAAAATTCCTGGACATCAAACCAAAATTTACAAAAAGCTGGCTGAAATTCGACACGTATTTATTTGCTGATGCAGGAATGATAAATGAAAATATTCCGCAGGAGAATTTGAAATTCGGAGCATTGAGAGCGGATGCAGGAATTGGAACGGCATTAACAATTAAAAAATTCGGTCCCCTGGAAATGGTGAATCCCTTTACCATCCGTTTTGATATGCCGTTAATTTTAAACCGTCCGCCTTTTGAAGAAAAAGATTATTTCAAATTCAGGTATGTTGTCGGAGTGAGCCGGAGTTTTTAGCCCTCTTATTTTTGTTTTATCCCCGGAATATATCGGTGAAGCTCAGGAACGATTTTTAACAGGTAAGTCACCATTCCGAATGTTAAAGTAATGATAAACGAACGAACTAAAATATCAATTACAGCATTGTCAGCATGCGGCACAAAATAAACTAACAACCAGCAAAAAATAATATTGCCAAGAATAAGTAAAGTATTTTTATCAAAAGGCTGCAGGTGAAATGACCGCCAGATAAAAATAAATTTCATTGTATTATAAATGAATGCTGACAATGCCGTTGCAAATGCAGCGCCTTCAATTCCATAGCGAGGGATAAAAATGAGGTTATTAATTATCGCTATCACGAAAAGTGCGAAGAGCATATAAGTTCCATAGACATATTTTTCCGAAGTATAAATAATAGAATCATTCGTTCCTGTCGCCATATTAATTAAAGTACCTGTACTGATAATCAGAACAACGTATTTTCCAAGGGCAAAATCTTTATCAGGCATAAGCATGAAAAGTGAATCAATGTTGAGATTGATGCCGAGAAAAAGAATCCCGCCAATCAGCAATAAATATTTTGAAGATTTAAAATATATTTCGCGAATGTCATTCATATTATTTTTAGATCTTGCCTGGGCAATAGTCGTCAGCGCAATTTTTTCCAGTGCATTAAGCGGTGCTTCAATCACCGTTGGAATAAATGCGGCAATTGCATAAATACCAACCAAAGAAAGCGGTACAAATTTTCCGAGCATCACCACATCGAGATATTTTAATCCCAACGATGAAAGTGCAGCAAGTGAAAGCAGTAATCCATAAATAAACATTGATTTTGGATTTTGCTCTTTCAGAAAAACAGCATCAATTTTCAGCCTGGGTTTGTCAACAATAAAAATGTAAATCAAAAGAATGATCAGTTGCAAGCCATAAATTGAACTAAACAAAAAAACAAATTGATCAGGGTCAATAACCTTAATGTAGTAAATTGTAAAAAGTAAAATGGACACCAGCCTTACCATTACATCATTCAGCAAAGTCGGGAAAGAAGTTTTGAATAAAGAATAAGAATATGCATTGAGAACACTTATAAATGCTAAAAATAAAGTCATCGGGAATACATAGAAAAAATAATCTGTAAACAATTTAGATTGCTCAATGTATTGTGAAATGATAAGGGCCTTTAATGACCAGATAATAATTGCAACAAACAGGAATCCAATCAAAGGAACCAGTAACATGAATCCAAAAAAACCATAATGCCCTTTGTCGCGGTTTCTGAAATACGGAAAATATTTTAGTGTAATGCTGTTCATTCCAAAAGGCATGAACGTGGCAATCAATGCTGAAAAAGAAAATAATATTCTTGTTAATCCTATTTCTTCTTTTGTTAAAAAATGAGGTTGAACAATGAGCAGGCTGACAAAACCAATCACAATTCCCGCGTAGGTAATTATGCTGTTGATGATGCCCTGCCGTTGTACGATTCCCAAAGGATTATTCTTTTATCTTTGCCCGCGAAGTTAGGTCAATGCCAATTGCATTAATTGCTTCTTAAAACGAATAATTAACATTAAATTTTTAAAAAGATTGTGAAGGTTGTTATTTTATGCGGGGGACTCGGAACCCGCCTCAAGGAAGAAACCGAATATAAACCAAAGCCCATGGTGGAAGTAGGCGGGCGCCCCATTTTGTGGCATATTATGAAAACCTATTCGCATTATGGGTATAAAAAATTTGTTTTGTGTTTGGGTT
>DATEMK010000072.1:0-24213 GCA_035275625.1 Bacteroidia bacterium | reverse complement strand
TTCTTTTCTGTAAACAAACGCAAGAAGAATTCCTGCTAATGATCCGCAAAGATGCGATTCCCATGAAATGACTTTGAACAATGGAAATATTCCCCATATCAATCCTCCATAGAGAAAAACAACCAGTAATGACAAAGCCATCAATCCTGTATGTTTGCGTAAAACTCCGCTGAAAAATAAAAAAGTGACCAATCCATATAATACACCGCTTGCGCCAATATGATAGTTTTCACGCCCCATGATCCATAGCCAGAATCCGCTTAATAAATAGGAAAGAACGAAAACTTTTAATGCAAGTTCTCTGTAAAAATAAAACAAAGTAGCGCCTAAGATCAGCAGCGGGATTGAATTGGAAATAAGATGTTCAAAATCGGCATGTATAAGCGGAGCGGTAACGATGCCTATTAAACCTTCCGTATGCCTGGGAAACACACCGTAATCGGCAAAACTGGTTTCAAAAATAATTTCAGTGAATTTTACAATCCATAAAACTGCAACGAAAATAAATGGAGGAATAAAACTTTTTAGAATAGTTTTTTGCTCGGGATTCATTCCTGTCAAAAGTACTGATTCAAATTTGATTTACTTTGCGAACAGATTGATATGGAAGTAAAAAAAATTACTCATTTAACAGGGCATTCAAGTGCTGTATATGCACTTGAAAACTCTTTGGAAGAAAACAAATTCTTTTCAGGAAGCGGAGATCGTATTGTTGCCGAATGGGATTTGACATCAACAGAAAACGGACAAATGCTTGCTCAGGTTCCTGAAATAATTTATTCACTGAAACTTATTCCGGAGAAAAAAGTTTTATTAGTCGGGCAATCAGCAGGTGGAATTCATGTGATTGATCTTCTGACAAGAAAAGAAATACGGTTGTTGAAGTATCATGCAGCGGGAGTTTTTGATCTGGATTATTCTTCGGCCCATAATCTTTTATTTTCCCTTGGAGGTGAAGGAACTTTTTCGATAAGCCGCCTGGATGATTTCACATTGATTAAATCAATAAAGCTGGCAGACGAAAAATTAAGAAGCGTTGCCATTCATCCGCAACAAAAAGACGCAGCTGTCGGTTGCGGTGAAGGAAGTATATGTGTTTTTGATTTGCCATCGCTTGAATTGAAGAAAAGATGGCAGGCTCACAAAGAAAAATTTTCTGTGAATGCAGTTCAATTTTCGCGGGATGGCGATTACCTGTTATCCGGTTCACGCGATGCGCATCTCAATATTTTTGATGTAAAGAACAATTACAAGCTGATGACTTCCATTCCGGCTCACAATTATGCGATTTACTCCATCGTATTCAGTCCTGGTAAAAAATATTTTGCCACGGCAAGCCGTGATAAAACTGTAAAAATCTGGGATGCAGAAAATTTTAATGTGCTGATAAGATTAGATAAGGAAAAATACGAGGGACATTTGAATTCAGTAAATAAACTTCTTTGGAAAAATGATTTACTTATTTCAGGGAGTGATGATCGCTCAATTATCGTTTGGCAAGTCAATTCCTGATGATTGAAATTTTCCTGCTGAGCAAAGTTCCTTCTGCATTTTTTATGGTTATAAAATAAATTCCTTCCTGGTAATTTCTCACATCAATGCTGCCATCAAAATTTTTACCGGGTACATTTTTGTGAAAAACTTCTTTTCCATCTGTATTAAAAATAATCAGTTCTGTCCCGATAGCTATCGGGATTATTTTTGAAAAATGAATCTTTAAATAATCAGTTGCAGGGTTCGGGAATACCCGGATATTTAATTGATCATTCATGTTTTCAGCAACAGAGGTGGTGGTACAGCTGTCAACAATATTTTCACAAAGAGAAGTAATTGTAAATGAAAAGGAACTTTCTGTTGTAGCATTAATAACTCCTCCACCTGAATCAAGCACACAAATGGGAGTTTTTACAAAAAGATTTGGCTGCTGTTCAATTGTCATTGCTGTTACATCCGTTTCATTGCAGCCGCTTTGAAACAAATTGTCTGTTCGAATCAGCAGCGGATTAAAATCGGGAGTATAAAAATTACTGAATCCTGAAACCAGGTAGCCAAAACCATCTACAGCTTTTGTAAGGTAAGGATAATGGGAGCCGCCATTATTATATGTCCTTGCCAGGAGAATATGACCTGAGGCATCTGTTTGCAGAATCATGTGTTTGTTGGGCACAAAACCAATGGTGGGATACGATGCTGTAGCAACAGCCATTACAAAGCCTCCGTTTGGAGTCATCAGCAATGAGCTTGCATTTTCAAAACTATCAGAATTGGAACCATGCCAGGCGCGGGTCCATAATGTATCTCCGTTCTGATCTGTTCTTATCAAAAGCTCATCCGGATAATCCTGGAAACTATTTTTTAAAACAGTGGTGCTGCCTGTAATGGCAAATCCTCCGCCAGGAATATTGATCAGTGCAAATCCATTTGTGCTGTGATTGCTGTCGCCATACGTTTTTATATATTTGAATCCACCGATGCTGTCGGTTTTTAAAAGCATGGCATGAAATGCTCCGTTGGTAATGTAACGCCCGGTGAGCGCAAAACCGTGATCAGGAGTTTCTACCACGTCAAATGCCTCATCATAATTTTGCGCAGTACCAAAAGTTTTTCCCCACAAAAAAGTTCCGTTGCTGTCAATCTTTGCAAGATATGCATCATAATAAGGAGTGCCGGCATCCTGGCCGAAGGAATTTGTTTTTCCTGCCAAAGCGTACCCATAATCTGAAGTTTGAATAATTGCATTTACAACATCATCGTTATTTCCGGTCAGCATTTTTTTCCAGGTTGAATTTCCATTTTTATCCATGCGCACCACTTCAATGTTGTAAGCGTTAAAACTTCCTGCACTTCCTGCCATTACATATCCGCCAGTGGAAGATTCAATAACGCGCTGTGAAATATTTCCGATGGTAGAACTTGCGTTATAAGTTTTGCTCCACTGGGGATTTCCTTCGCAATCTTGTTTTGACACAAATAATTTGAATCCGTTTATATCAGCAACACCTGTCATGATATAATTATTATCAGAAGTTTGATATGCCCCGAAGCATTGTGCATCTGCCGGATAATTATATACTTTCTGGAATGTGTTTTGTGATTTTGCAACCATGCAACAAAAAAGAAAGGCGGGGAGAATTAGCTTTTTCATATCCGTGAATATTTATTCAGGCAAATGTAAAAGTTTTGTTTACTCGTTTAACTTTTCAAAAGTTTTAAAACTTTCCGAAAGTTTAGCTATGGAAAATGTATTTTTGCTTTCATCAAAATCAATTTATCATTGAACGAACATCTCAATCCTTCTGAAACTAATTTAACAACAGTCGAACGCGAAATTGAGAAAGTTCTGCGCCCGCTTGAATTTTCTGATTTTACAGGGCAGCAATCTGTCGTAAACAACCTCCAAATTTTTGTGGAGGCAACTAAACAGCGTGGCGAATCGCTGGATCATGTTTTGCTTCACGGACCTCCGGGGCTTGGAAAAACTACGATGGCCAATATTATTGCCAATGAACTCGGGGTAAAAATTAAAACAACATCCGGCCCTGTTTTAGACAAACCCGGTGACCTTGCGGGATTGCTTACCAACCTTGAACCCAATGATGTTTTATTCATTGATGAAATTCACAGGTTGAGCCCTGTGGTGGAAGAATATCTTTATTCTGCAATGGAAGATTACCGCATTGATATCATGATTGACAGCGGACCCAACGCACGTTCTGTCCAGATAAAAATAAATCCGTTTACACTGATCGGGGCAACTACGAGATCGGGTTTGCTCACTTCACCATTACGTGCGCGGTTTGGCATCACTTCCCGGCTGGAATATTATGATGCAAAACTTTTACAGCTGATTGTGCTGCGTTCGTCAGAAATTCTGAAAATAAAAATTGAAGAGGATGCCGCTTTTGAAATTGCACGAAGAAGCCGCGGCACTCCGCGAATTGCGAATGCATTGTTAAGAAGAGTACGCGATTTTGCGCAGATAAAGGGAACAGGTTCGATAGATTTTAAAATTTCTCAATATGCTTTGAAAGAATTGAATGTGGATGCTTACGGACTGGATGAAATGGACAATAAAATTTTATCTTCCATTATTGATAAATTCAAAGGAGGGCCTGTTGGCATTACCACTATTTCAACTGCCGTAGGCGAAGAAGCCGGAACCATTGAAGAAGTGTATGAGCCATTTCTCATTATGGAAGGATTCATCATGCGTACTCCGCGCGGAAGGGAAGCCACAGAGAAAGCATACAAACATCTCGGAAAAAAAATTTCTTCTAAAAACAATTCAGGGAACCTTTTTGATTGAAACAAAGCCACGAATTACACAAATTTTCACTAATTAATTTTAGTATTTTTATTTGTGTTAATTTGTGAAATTAGTGGCTTAAATGACTACCAACAAAAATTCTCAAATTATAAAGCAGGAAGCATCGAGATTAGGCTTTGACTTTTGCGGAATTTCAAAAGCAGATTTTTTAGAGGAAGAAGCGCCACGACTGGAACAGTGGCTCAAAAACGGAATGCATGGCAAAATGCATTACATGGAAAACTACTTTGATAAACGCCTTGATCCGCGGAAATTAGTGGAAGGAGCAAAATCAGTAGTTTCACTTTTGCTGAATTATTACACGGATGAAAAACAGGCCGATGCTGAAGCTCCGAAAATCTCCATGTATGCGTTCGGAAAAGATTATCATCATGTGATAAAAAAAAAACTAAAGGAGCTTTTATATTTTATTCAGTCAACTATTGGAGAAGTGAATGGAAGAGTATTTGTTGACTCTGCACCTGTGCTTGACCGCGCATGGGCAAAGAAAAGCGGGCTGGGCTGGATGGGAAAGAATACCAATCTTATTCATCCTAAAGCAGGCTCCTATTTTTTTATTGCTGAGTTAATTCTTGATCTGGAACTGGAACCTGACACGCACATGCAGGATTATTGCGGAACCTGTTCACTCTGTATTGATGCCTGCCCGACTGATGCCATCATTAAACCTTACGTTGTTGACGGAAGCAAATGTATCTCCTATTTTACAATTGAATTGAAAGAAGAAATTCCGGCTGAGGTAAAAGGAAAATTTGAAAACTGGGCTTTTGGTTGTGACATCTGCCAGGAAGTTTGTCCCTGGAACCGTTTTTCAAAACCTCATCATGAAAAAGAATTTGAACCAAAGACTGAAATTCTCCAAATGAAAAAGCAGGAATGGATGGAAATAACCGAAGAAGTGTTCAGGAAAATATTTAAAGATTCTGCATTGAAACGTGCAGGTTTCAAAGGACTAAAAAGAAATATTCTATTTAATACGAAAACAGGGCAATCACAGTAAAGCCGTATCCCGGATACAGTGATCTTTAAGATTTGAGAATATAATTATTGACTGAATTTTTTAAATACTTCCCTGATTACATCAGAGTAGGTATGACCAAAGGTAGCAAGGCACCATACCATCAACATTCTGCGTTCTTCACTCTTCAACCATTTCATGGCTTTTTTCAATTCCTTGCGGAATAAGACACGGTCGAAGCTTACTTTCGTTAAAATCTGTTTTGTGTATTCGAACATTGGTTAAGGTTTTTAAATCGAACTCTAAATTAGAACATTTATTTTAACATAACAAGAAAAAAATCAAATTTTCTCACAAAAAAATTGTTAATAAATCATATATTTTTCGTATTGCCGGTTTGAATTTTTTTATTATAGCCATTATTTCCCCCCTGGAAAGTCGTTCCACCGGTACGTTTCGTTTTTCAGGCCGGCAAGGTCAATCACCCGGTCAACAACTGTTGCAGCAAGGTCTTCAATATTTTTTGGCCGACTGTAATAAGACGGGGATGCAGGGCATATAATTCCACCCGCTTCCGTTACAGTTTTCATATTGTTAATATGAATAAGGTTCAAAGGAGTATCGCGTATTACTAAAATTAATTTTCTTCTTTCTTTCAAAATCACGTCTGCAGCACGGGTGGCAAGATCATTTGAAATTCCTGAAGCGATTCGTGCAAGGGTTCCCATGGAGCACGGGCAAATGATCATGCAGCCGTATTTTGCCGAACCGGAAGCAAAAGGGGCATTAAAATCATTGGCATCATATTTTTTGAATGATATTTTTTCAAAGTCATTATTTCCCAGTTCATGCTGCCATACGGTTTTCGCGTTATTAGAAAATATTACTCCAATATCTTCCACCTGGTCATCCAGCTTTTTTAATTTGTCGAATAAAATCTTTGCATAGATGGAGCCGCTGGCCCCGGTAACAGCTACGACAATTTTATGTTTTTGCATTGTCACTGTGGTTCCGCAGCTTTTTTATGGAAAATATATTTGAAAGAAAACATTAAAACGGAATTAAACTGATCTATGTTTATGGGTTGTCCGTTCACCTCCCCGGCCTCACGGATAGGCAGTATAGAATTAGAACCTTCCAGGTTCAGATAAAAATTATTAAACAACATATAACTTATTCCCAACTGGACACTCAAATCATATTTTTTGAAAGGTTTACTGTAAATAAGGGTACCTGACTCATCCTCTTCTTTTGAAGAAATCAGTGTCCCGAATGCGGGTCCGGCTGCAAATTGAAATCTTTTTGAAAAGTTATAATGAAACAAAACAGGCACTTCAATATAATTTAAGCTCATTTTGTAATAGTCAAAATCTCCCTGGTCAGGATTAAAGGGTCTTTTGCTTCCTTTCTGAATGAAAACAATCTGAAAAGATAAATCAAATTTTTGCGACAGCTTGGATGAAACCAATCCGCCAAATTCAAATCCTGATTTATTAAATCCTGCAAGCTGGTCACCTGAAACCTGGCTGGTAGTGAACCCTCCTGTAATTCCTGCTTTAAATCGTTGTGAAAATGATATTTTAGAAAGCAATAAAAGAAAAACTGAAATTAAAAATACTCTTCTGACACAAAAATTGTTCAAGATTCTATTTTTATAAAATTAATTATTGAATAATCGGGGCTTCTTTAACTTGTACAATTCCTTTGGTGGCATCATCATAAATAAACGCCAGTACCTTACAATAAGCAGCACGGAATTCATTCTTAACTGTCATGGAATAATTTTTTTCAATTATAGTTCCCGAGACTGAAGGGCTCAGCACCTCACCCCATGTTCCGTTTGCGGAGCCTCTCAATACTTCCCGGTGCCAGTAATCAGGAATATTTTCCGGGTTATGAAAATAATATTTCTGCCAATTCTGAACGCTGTCTTCAAGGAGAAAAGCGCACATCTTGTATGTCCCCTGCAGGTCATTAAAGAAACATGTTTTTACTATTATATTTAAGGTGCTGTCAGAAGCTGAATAAGTATTTTCAATCTTAATACCGGCAACTGGAAACATATCCTGAACTACAATATCGCTTACATGTCCGGCCCATGAACCCCATGAAGCAACTATATTTCCGTTATATGTTATACGGTTGACCAATCCATTAGGGTAACCTGCGCTTCCAATAAAATAAGCGTTCAATTCATTTCCAACTTGTGTGCGAAAAT
Organism: Bacteroidia bacterium; assembly: GCA_035275625.1. GTDB lineage: Bacteria > Bacteroidota > Bacteroidia > AKYH767-A > OLB10 > DATEMK01. The sequence continues at coordinate 16,710 of DATEMK010000072.1, read as the reverse complement.
CATAATTGTACATGCCGGCCATAGCTGGAAAGGTATCGGCATAAAATCCGGCATGAACTGCCATCGAAAGCACACGGTCACCATAGATTCCTTTCAGCTCGTTGATTTTTTCAGCAGCCGGTGGGCAATTGCCGCATGTATGACCTGTGTAATCTTCAATCAAAATATTTTGATCATTAAGCACATAAGCTGCCACATACCCAGCACCGGAACCGCTTGAAGTAAGCGAAGCATCATATTTAAAAGAAAGTGTTCCATAAAATCCGCCAACGGTAATAGAAACAGGACCGCTGAAGGTTATGATCCCTGAAGCGCTGCTGATATTTAAAGTTGTTGAAACACCATGCCAGGTAAATGTAATTGCCCCATCTGCTCCCGCACCTGTAGGTGTAATAGTCCAGGCAGCAGTTAAGGCAGATGAATCGCTGAGCCAATTGTCTGTTACTTTAAAATCAGAAGCCGTTCCTTTTATATCCTGGAGATTGATAATATCCGTAGAGTTTCCTGAAGTTGGGGGAGGGGTAACCGTTCCTTCAATAAAGGGCGGTTCGATTTTATCGCATGATTGCAAAATAATAATGAATCCAATTATTACCGTTAACGAAATTAAATTTTTGTTTTTCATTTTCATCTTAATTTTTTAAGAAGTAATTAAATACAAATTTATTAAAAACTGCTTGTAATTGAAAGGGTGTATCCATTTGATGCTGGAACCTGCCTGCATACACCTCCCACACACAATAAGCCTTGTCTTTGTTTTCCGTATCCTGCCGCAATTCTTGTTACTCCTTTTGTATAACCCAGGCTTCCGCTGAAATAATGAATGCGTAAATCTTTGTCATCATTTCCGTAGTTGTATTCATCAAATGCAGCAACAAACCAATGAGGAGCAATATTGTATTCTGCCAACACAACCGCCCAATTTTTTGCATCCTGTTCAGCATACAAATGCTGCAATTCAATTCTCATGCTATGCTTTGCATTAAATTTATAATTAATTTCTGCAATGCCGATGTGGTCGTAAACCGTGCCGTGTCCAACAAGTCCCTGCACAACGTCAATATTGTAAATCTGGTTGATGTATGTTAAAATAAGTTTGAAATCCTTGCTGAATTTTTTATTGATCTCCACATTTATTTCCTGGAAAAAAGTTTCGTCACCCAATTTTAAAAAATCGGACTCATAGCCCCGTTCGTCATCCAGGGCAACTGTATCAATGCTGTTTACCCTTGAATAATTTAAAGAAATGTTTGTTCCGTATTTGCCTCCTAATTTACTTTCAGGCCTGAAATTGTAAAATACTTCCGCTTGCCCACCCATTTCACCGTTAGGCTGGGTAGCATACGGATAAATGTTTGCCAAAAGATAGGTTTGTGATTTGGTAGTGGCAGGTAAAAAATTTAAGCTGAGATTAGTTATAATGGCTGTCCGGTCTGAACGGAAATTCATGTTATCAATTCTCTTAACAGCAAGCGTTGCACCGAAACCTTTTTGTGTGTAAGCAGCAGTAAGGAAAAGCGCCTGGCCATTTTTGTAAATAAAATTATTTACCGAGGACGGGTCATTTATTTTATAAGCGAACTCTCCGCCCAGATTAAAATTTCCTCTTGACAGGTTTAACCTTCCCGCATAAGCAGAAACATTTTCAGGCAATTTATAAATAGGATCATTGTCTGCCTGGAACTTGCTGATAAAACTTCCGCCTAAAATTATTTTGGTTTTTTTTTCAGCAAGCGAAGTAAAAATTTCGTTGATATTAAATTCACCATCTGCACCGCGCACTAATCCCGGGCCGTAATCAAAAAATGACCTTTGCTTTGCAACCAGCCCTTTAAGGTACACTCCGTCATGAGGTTTGAACTTTACACGAATGCCATCCATAGCATTATCATAACCCAATCCCCATTCCTGGTAGCTTCGAAAAATTAAGCCGTAACCAAACTGATCATAAAAGTTTCCGGCTGTTACTTCAAGGTCATCCTTCGTGTAAGAAGCATAACGATAAAAAAATCCATTTCCTTTATAACGCTGATCATATCCCTGCAATGCATTCAGAAAAGATTCATAGCGGATGCCTGCACTGAAGTTTTCAGAAGAATAAACCAGGTTGAGAAAGCTGTTTGCCAAAACCTTCTCAGGAACCGCAGGAGCATTAATGGCTGAATCAGGGTTGTAATATTGAATATCTGTTTGGAAATTTCCATGAATTCCGGATATCCCCTGTTGCGCCTTTGCATTATTGATTAAAAATAACAGGGCAATAATGGAGGAGATTTTAAGGGTTTGAATTTTGTTTATCACAGGTATGTAGGTAAAGGTAAATTGCATCTGGAAATAGTAAGAATGGATGGAAAAAATTATTTGTCGAGTGGCTGACCCGCTGCGACTTTTTTAATCTTTTCAAATAATTGTTCTTCATCACCCGGAGCAAAAGAAGTATGCTGATCCACAATTTCTCTTTTGCCATTCAGTAAAAAAGTATGCGGGACCATATTCACATTCATGGCACGCTTCAAATCTCCATTGGGATCAAGATACACTTCATAATCCCATCCTTTGCCATTTACAAACGGGCCCACACTTGGAGAAGTACGCGTGTCATCAATCGAAAGCGCCACTAATTTTACCCCTGTTTCTTTTTGCCAGTCTTTATAATTGTCTGCAATGGCATTCAGCTCCATCACACAGGGTTTGCACCAGGTTGCCCAAAAGCTGATGATTAAAGGTTTTCCATCATTGGTAATGCTGTCTGTATTGATTGTTGAACCATTAATTTTTTTAATATTAACAGATGGAATTATGTTTAATTTTTTTTCCTGGGCATAACAATTATACAATGTTATAATACAAAGGAAAATTGAAACAGGAAATATTTTTTTCATGATCGTCTTTTTTTTTACCGGGTATGATATTAATTCTGAAAACGGATGCCAAAATAAGAAAATTAAGGCAACTGCAATGCATATGGTTGTCAGTTTCGTGTAAATAATAATATCGTTTTAGAATACCTGTGCCAGTTTTAATCCGGATTTCACGGTTCGGAAACAAAATGCGGGGAGGATGTGTAATAAAAAACAAAAGCGTTCCGTAATCCGGAACGCTTTTTAACGGTTATTTTTACTAAAAAAATTAAGAAAGATGCTTGTTTACGAGCTTTGTCATTTCAAACATAGAAACTGTTTTCTTTCCACCGAATACTTTCTGAAGATTTGAATCAGCATTGATGTTGCGTCTTTCTTTTGCATCCTGAAGTTTGTTCTTTTTAATGTATTCCCAAAGTTTTTTAACTACTTCAGTCCGTGGCATTGCTTTGCTGCCAATAACAGGATGTAATGCCTCACCGATGTTCATGGGTTTCATGAAAGCCGGATTTGGTTTTCTTTTTACTTTTGGTTTTGCCGCAGCTTTCTTTTTAGGAGCCGCTTTTTTTGCTGCTTTTTTTGCGGGCTTTTTTGCTTTTTTTGCCATAGTATAATTGAGTTTTTAATTTGTTTGAGAGGCAAATAACAGGAAAAAATTCATGGTATGTCAATGAAAAAAAAGAAGTTTTTAACAATGTGTTTAAGATAAATTTTGCAGTTTTCACTCTGAAAAAACAAGTTTTTACCAATGGAAAATTCAAATGAAAACAGTTTTTATAACAGGAGAAACGGACTATATCGGAAGCTGTTTTATAATGCATTTACTTGAGAGGGAAAACCTCGTTAAACCCTTGATACGTAAAGGTTCTGAAGGCAAGCTTCCCGCAAGTTGCGAATTCATAACAGGCAACCCGTCAGAGGCGCCCACCTTTGAAAAATACATTTCTCCCTCTCATATTTTTGTGTAACTGCCTGGTGTATCGCATCTCTCTTCCGGGAAGAAAAAATTGTTCAAAACTATTGGGCTTGCCTCTGTAAAATAATCTGTAAAAGCATATTCTTCCTCCGGAGCAAAATATTTTATTTTATGCAAGCGTGGCGCAAACATCAGCAAAAGAGTATGAAAGATTACCAAAGTGTGAGGCAGAAGGTGAAAAAATAATCACCAATTCAAAAATGAAATGCAATTTTTATTAGTCCGGAAGATTACCGGCCTATAATATTAAGGCATGTATTTAACTTTTAGAAATTATCCCCTTGCCAGGTGAAAAAGCAATACTAAACCTTGAAGTATTATATATTGAATTAAAACGCTAATTAAAATACTCTTTCATCTTTTCAAAAAAACTTTTCTCTCCTTTACCGGGTTTAGGCTGAAAATTTTCTGCGGTGCGCAATTTTTCAAGTATTTTTTTTTCTTCCGAGGTTAAATGTTGGGGTGTCCATACATTTATATTAACAAGCAAATCCCCTTTATGATAGCTGTTGAGTTCGGGCAACCCTTTACCTTTTAACCGCAATACTTTTCCGGGTTGCGTACCGGGTTCAATTTTTATTTTTGCTTTCCCGTCAATTGTCGGTATCTCGGTGTTCATGCCCAAAGCAGCCTCTGAAAAATTAATATACAGGTCAAAATGAAGATTATGCCCATCGCGTTTCAACTGCGGATCTTCGGCTTCTTCGATGGCTATTAATAAATCACCCGGAACTCCGCCACGTTCTGCTGCATTTCCTTTGCCGCTCATCGTCATTTGCATTCCTTCAGCAACACCTGCGGGTATGTTGATAGAAATGACTTCTTCTCCATACATGGTTCCATGTCCCTGGCAGTTTTTACATTTACTTGTAATTACCTGTCCTTCTCCATTGCAAGTCGGACAGGTTGAAGTAGTTTGCATCTGACCCAATATAGTATTAGTCACTCTGTGTATCTGACCTGATCCTTTGCAAGTATGACAGGATGAAAAAGAGGAAGAGTTTTGTGCCCCGCTTCCGTTACACACTGAACATGCAACCTGTTTATTGACTTTTATTTTCTTTTCAACCCCTTTAGCTATTTCAGATAAATTGAGGGTTACTTTTATCCGCAGATTGCTTCCTTTATTGACATAACGCCTGCCGCCCCGTGATCCGCCTCCGCCAAAAAAACTTTCAAAAGGATGTTGTCCGCCAAAAATATCTCCAAAGTGGCTGAATATATCTTCCACGTTCATGCCATAACCACCCCCGCCTCCACCGCCTAAACCCTGGTGTCCGAACTGATCGTAACGATTTTTTTTCTCCGGATTGCTGAGTACTTCATAAGCTTCTGCTGCTTCTTTAAATTTTTCTTCAGCTGCTTTATCTCCCGGGTTTTTGTCGGGATGATATTTCAAAGCCATTTGCCGGTATGCTTTTTTAATTTCAGGTTCCCCAGAATTACGGGCCACACCCAGCACTTCATAATAATCTCGTTTTGACATTTTACTATATAGAGAAAGCGAAAAGTTTCATTTCATCCATTAATTAATCAATAAACCAATACTTATTTTCCGACAATAACCTTAGCGTGCCGGACCACTTTATCATTTAAAAAGTAGCCTTTTTCAATTTCTTCCAGCACTTTATTTTTCATCTTTTCATCCTCAACCGGAATATTGGAAAGTGCATCATGTAAATCGGGATCAAAATCTTTTCCCGCAGCATCCATTGGTGTCAGCCCCTTCTGATTAAGAATGCTTATAAACTTATTATAAATAAGGGAGATGCCTTCGGGTAAAGCATCCGCTTTTGCGGCTCTTTCAAAATCATCCAGGACAGGCAGAATAGAAACAATAATATCTTCACCGGCAGATTTTAATAATTCAATGCGTTCTTTAAGGTTCCTTTTTTTATAATTATCAAATTCAGCAATCAGGCGTAAATATTTATCCTTTTCTAGTGCAAGAGATTCTTCCAGCCTGGCTGTTTCATCTTCAGGTTCAGCAGGCAACTCCGCCCGGGCCGGCTGGTTCAAAATACTTTCCTTATCAGGATTTTCCTGTTCGTTTTCATCAACCATTTGTTGATTTTTATTCATTTCTTTCTGTCTTTTATTTTTTCTGAAAACCATGAGTCAAATATTTTGCCAGCTAAGGAAGGGTGGCCAAATTGACAGGCAAAGGTATAAAAAACAACAGAAGACCTTTCGGTCTTCCGTGTTGCAAATGTTAAAGGTAAAATATTTATTGGTTCGAAAGCAGTTTGTCCAAAGCCTGTTCCAGTGCAGGGCCTCTGAGATTTTTACCTACAATAATTCCTTTTTCATCAATCAGCCAGCTTGCCGGTATTGAGTAGACCCCATAGATTGCAGCCGGTTTTGAATTCCAGCCTCCAAGATCACTTACATGATTTTCCCAAATCAATCCGTCTTTAGTAATAGCTTTTAACCACGCATCCTTATTCTGATCAAGAGAAACGCTGTAAATGGTGAATCCTTTTGCTTTCTTAAATTTAACGTCCTTGTATTTATTATAAGCAGCTACGACATACGGATTTTCCATTCTGCAGGGACCGCACCAGGATGCCCAGAAATCAAGCAAAACGACTTTTCCTTTTAGCGAAGACAACGCTAAGGTCTTTCCTTCGGGAGTAGAGAAAGCGAGATCAATGGCTTTATCTCCTACATTGGTTCCCTGTTTGTTGTTTTGATAAACAAATCCGAATGCAAAAGTTGCAATTCCGATAAGGATTAAAAAGTAGTTTAATTTTTTAAGCATGGTTATTAATTTATTTCCTTTCGAAAGACAAATATGATACCAAGTATTACTGTTGATTATTTTCATTGATGAATTTTTATTGAATTATTATTTTCAGGATTGCCGCAATATTAATAAAAAGCAGTGAAATACGAGTGAATTAAACTCTTTTAATGTTTGCGCCAAGCAGGTTTAACCGTTCATCAATTTTCTGATAGCCCCTGTCAATCTGTTCAATATTATGGATAACACTCTTGCCTTTTGCAGAAAGTGCGGCAATCAATAAAGCAACTCCAGCGCGAATATCAGGTGAAGTCATCTGAATTCCCTTGAGCAAATGTTTCCTGTTCAACCCGATGACAGTTGCCCGGTGAGGATCACATAATATAATCTGTGCTCCCATATCAATCAGTTTATCAACGAAGAATAAGCGGCTTTCAAACATTTTCTGGTGAATGAGAGCTGTTCCGTTTGCCTGGGTAGCCGTTACAAGCGCCACGCTTAAAAGGTCAGGAGTGAAGCCGGGCCAGATGGCATCGGCAATGGTGAGAATAGAACCGTCTATAAAAGTTTCTATTTCATAATTCTCCTGTGCCGGAATAAAAATATCATCGTTTTTAAACTCTATTTTAATTCCTAATCTTTGAAAAACCGCAGGGATAATTCCAAGATGTTCAAGACCGGCATTTTTAATGGTAAGTTCAGATTGCGTCATGGCAGCCAGCCCTATGAAGCTCCCGATTTCAATCATATCGGGCAACATCCTGTGAGTGCATCCTTTAAGTTTTGAAACTCCTTTTATTATTAAAAGATTGGAACCGATTCCAGAAATCCCGGCTCCCATACTGTTCAGCATTTTACATAACTGCTGAATGTATGGTTCGCAGGCTGCGTTATAAATTGAAGTTTCGCCTGAAGCCAGCGCTGCTGCCATTATGATATTGGCAGTTCCGGTAACAGAAGCTTCCTCCAAAAGCATATAGGTCCCTTTCAGTTCTTTCGCTTCAACTTTGTAAAAATTCTCTTCTGTATCAAAGTCAAATTTGGCACCCAGGTTCATGAACCCGATAAAGTGGGTATCCAGTCTTCTTCTTCCGATCTTGTCTCCTCCCGGTCGCGGAATACTTGCTTTGCCAAACCTCGAAAGCATCGGCCCCACTATCATTATTGAACCGCGCAATGCGGCAGCTTGTTTTGCAAATTCAGGAGTTTCAAGATAATCAAGATTCACTTTATCTGCCTGGAATTCATAAGTGCCTTCAGCCACCTTCGAAGTCTTAACCCCCATGCTTTGCAATAGCTCTATCAGCTTATTCACATCACGTATGTCGGGAATATTGCTGATCGTCACTTTTTCTGCAGTAAGCAGCACAGCGCATATTATCTGCAACGCTTCATTCTTGGCTCCCTGCGGAGTTATTTCTCCTTTAAGACGGACGGGTCCGCGGATTTCGAAACTGTTCATTAAGAAAATTTAAAATTTACAATGCGAAAATAAATAAGGAGGTTCCCTGAAAAAGTTGTAATTAAAAAAAGTAACTAACAATTAACGTCTGAAATAAAAAAACCGTTCTCTATTGGCGAAACGGTTTGAAGATACAGGGTCTGACTTATCCCGGTTTTTACCAGGATTTTATTTTACAGTAACGCACAAATACCGTCCCTGATTTTTAACTTTGGCATTTGGCATTAATATCGGACAATTGAAACTCTACATAAAATACATGGTAAGCATTCGCTGCAAGATGCTGGTGAAAGAAGAGCTGAAAAAACTCGGGCTGCATTTTGTTACTGTTGATTTGGGCGAAGTGGACATTATGGAAAATATCACTTCACAGCAGCGTGAACAATTTAAAATGGCTTTGCTTAAATCCGGGCTGGAGCTGATGGACGACAAGAGAGCCATGCTGATTGAAAAAATAAAAAATGTAATTATTGAAATGGTGCATTATACAGATGAGCTGCCCAAAATAAATTTTTCTGATTTCCTGAGTGAAAAATTAGATTACGATTACACTTATCTGGCAAACCTGTTTTCCGAAACAGAAGGCACCACTATTGAACAATTCATTCTTCTTCATAAAATTGAAAGGGTAAAGGAGCTTATTATTTATGACGAGCTCAACCTTACTGAAATTGCCTGGAAACTCCACTACAGTAGTGTTGCCGCACTTTCCAATCAATTTAAAAAAATAACCGGCTTAACGCCAACTTTTTTCAAATCACTAAAACACAAAAGGCGAAGCACACTTGAAAATGTGTGAATGATGTAACAACTTTCTTTAATTGTGTAATGTTTGTCAGCATACAGGTTTCACTTTTACAACAAAGGTTTTCTATTTTTAATAAATATATATGGAAGCCTTTTTTAGAGCAGGAAAATTACAAGTGCTTTTAGAGATGTAAAAAGTATATATTAAAAAACACCTCTTATTTTTCATATCACAATTTTTGGAATCGGGTGCCAAAACTACGTGGCACATTTTTTTAATGGCGCTTTCCTTAATGTGTGAATCATGTAACTTTTAAAATATATTATGTAACATCCATCGTTTATAATGTATTCACCTTTGTATCTTAAATATTTTTAAACTAAATAAAATAACAAATGAAAAAACTATTATTAATGTGTTTATGTTTTGCAGCATCATTTTTATCTAATGCCCAGACGGCTGATAAGAAATGGAATATTGGATTTCATGGCGGTGCCACTCAATATAAAGGAGACCTTGGAAATGATTTATATAAAACTGATAAAGCCTTTTATGGTTTCGGGGGTATTTCTATTTCCCGTTACCTCGGAAACCGCCTTGATTTTAATCTTTTTTTTACAAAAGGTGAAACCGGGTTTTTCAGCGATACCGGGCGTTTTCGCAGTGAGCTTACCACCGGAACTGCGAACCTGCGTTTTAACATTCTTGGCGCTGATGCATTCCTGAGACCTTACATTTTCGTTGGTGGAGGCGCAATGATGTTTGCCAAAAATCCGACTGTTGATAAAGGCAGGTTTGATTATGCCGCTCCTTCGTTTGGAGCGGGAATTAATATCCGCATGGGTTCTACCGTAAGTTTAAATATACAGGAAACAGTTCTGTATTCAACGGGCGACCTGCGTGATGGCGCTCCCGAAGCAAATGAAAATGATGCATTTCTCTTTCATTCAATAGGACTAACGTTCAATGCGGGCAAGAAAAAAGATGCGGATGGTGACGAGGTTGCTGACCGCAAGGATAAATGTCCTGATACACCTAAGGGCGTAAAAGTGGATGAAAACGGGTGCCCGGTTGATAAGGACAAAGATGGTGTGGCTGATTATGTAGACGATTGCCCGGATGTAGCAGGAATAGAATTATTAAAAGGCTGCCCGGATAAAGACGCTGATGGCATTGCCGATAAGGATGATGATTGTCCTGATGTAAAAGGATTAGCATCATTAAAAGGTTGTCCGGATGCTGACAGTGACGGGATAGCTGATAAAGATGATAAATGTCCCGATACCAAAGCGGGTTATAAAGTGGATGCAACCGGCTGCCCGATGGATAATGATAAAGACGGTGTGCTTAATGAGGACGATACATGTCCTGACATGGCAGGAATTTCAGCCTTAAAAGGTTGCCCCGATACGGATGGAGATGGAGTGGCAGACAACGAAGACCGTTGTCCGGATGTAAAAGGAACAATAGCAAACAAAGGTTGCCCTGAAATTGCAAAAGAAGACGTTAAGAAAATCACACAGATCGCAAGCAAGATTTTCTTTGAATTCAATAAGGCAACGCTGAAAAAATCATCGTTGGCACAATTAGATGCGTTAGTTGAAATCCTGCAAAAATATGATGCAGCCAACCTTACTATTGAAGGGCATACCGATAATGTAGGAGATGATAGCTATAACATGGAGCTTTCGCAAAAGCGTACAGAATCAGTAAAAGAATACCTCATGACAAAAGGAATTTTAGAATCCAGGTTGACCGCTAAAGGTTTTGGGGAATCCCAGCCGATCGCAGATAATAAAACCAAGACAGGCCGTGCTCAAAACCGCAGGGTGGAATTGAAGACCTCCTATTGAGGAAAGATAAGGGTTAGGTTTTTAAGTTCAGGGCTGTTGGAAATCAACAGCCCTTTTTCTTCATCGGGGATTAACTTAAAAAAATGCCGGGGTTCAAGAGATTATAAAGTATCAGCAGATGAAAGCAAAAATTCAAAAGTACACGCTTAAAGAAAAAATACTCCGCATTGTTTTTATTCTTGTCATACTGCCTTTTGCAGGTTTTGCAGGGTGGTGCGGCTATACCATTTATAATTTATCTGCGGAACGGGCTGTTTTGAAAAAAGACTATTCTGATGTAAACAACATTCAGCATGGTCTTTTATCTGTTAACAAATGGCGTGATAATATTACCGAAATTGTAAATACACAGATTGATGAATTTGAATTCAGCGGAGATCAGCAGGATACGCTTAAAAGAGAAGTGAACAAAATATTGAATGCCTTGATTACGCAGGCTGAAGATATGATCAACGAAAAGCAAAAAAGCGTTGGAGGGAAACTAAAAAAGTTTGCATTTAAAACTTTTGTAAATGTGGATAAAGTGCGGGAGCGGGTTCCTGAATTTTCGCAGACAATAATTGACCAGGTAAAAAAACCGCGCAGCAAGGCAAGATTGAAATACCTGGCACAGGATAAATTAAACGACTTTGCAGCACAAACCCGCGACAGCATTCTGGAAAGTTCAAGCTATGACCGGATTTTGTCAAACTATAAAGTAGCAGATGTAAATGAGTTTAATAAAATAATTTCTGAACGGGCGGATAACCTGCAGGAGCAGTCTTACAGGTACACCTATATAATGTTGGGCGTAATGGTTTTCTTTTTACTGCTATGGTTAGTGTTGCGAAAAGCAGCCGTTTTAAATACACCGTTATTTACTATATCTGTAATTCTTGCGCTTATATTTCTTTTCACAGGACTTGCCGCCCCGATGATTGAAATTGACGCACGCATCCAGGAAATAAACTTTTTGCTGATAGGAAAAAACATCCTGTTCTATGACCAGGTTTTATTTTACCAGAGTAAAAGCATTATTGATGTTGTAAAAATTTTAATTGAAACCGGCAAGGCTGATTCGGTGCTCGTTGGGCTGCTCATACTGATATTCAGCATCGTTTTTCCGGTTGCCAAGCTGTTGTCCACAAAATTCTTTTTACTGGGTTCTGAAAAATGGAGAAATTCTAAAATCATTAAATTCTTTGCGTTTAAATCCGGGAAATGGTCAATGGCTGATGTGATGGTAGTGGCAATATTTATGGCCTACATCGGCTTTAAAGGCATTCTTGACAGTGAGCTTGGAAAAATGAGTACGGATATGAATAATGAAAATATGGCAAGCATTGCAACCAATAAAACATCTCTGCAGCCGGGTTTTATTTTATTTATCGCATTTGTTTTATTTAGTTTGATTTTATCTGTAATTCTTAAGAGAATTTCACCCGATAAAAATAAATTAGTTGAAAATACGGAAATAGAAAAAATAAATTAGTCATGGACCATTCAGCAATAAAGCTTCCTGTTTACTCCAAGCTTGCCCAAATTTTAGTAGGAATAATATCCTTGTTTTATATTTTATTTATTGGCCAGGATATTATTGTCCCAATCGTCTTTGCCACCATTCTTGCCATTCTCCTTAATCCTGTTGTAAATTATTTAACCCGCCAAAAAGTAAACCGGGTGATTGCTATATTTCTTGCATTAACTGCTGCAATCATTCTTATCGGGGGGGTAGGTTATTTTATCGGTTCGCAGGCAAGCCTGTTCACCGAAACTTTCCCGCAATTAAAGGAAAAAATACTTTCCTTGTTCCAGGATTTGATTGTCTGGGTATCTCAAACATTCAATGTCAGCACGCAAAAAACAGGTGAATGGATAGCCAAATTAAAATCAGAAGGAATGAATACCGGCACCACTGTAATCGGGCAAACATTACTCACTTTTGGCGGCATATTAGTGTTATTGCTGCTGCTCCCTGTTTATATTTTTATGATCTTATTTTACAAGCCGCACTTGCTCGAATTCATTGCCCGCCTGTTTCAGCGAGAAAAGCATTCCGTAGTGGCAGAGGTCTTGGTTGAAACAAGAACGCTGATTCAAAGCTACCTCATAGGATTGCTTCTTGAAGCTGCTATTGTTGCTACCCTCAATTCGATCGGGCTGTTAATTTTAGGAATTCAGTACGCCATTCTTATTGGTATCATAGGCGCACTGCTCAATGTCATTCCATATATCGGAGGAATAATTGCTATTGCTATTCCAATGATTATTGCGCTTGCCACACAATCGCCCGTTACGGCATTGTGGGTGCTGGCAGCTTACCTTATCGTCCAATTCATAGACAATAATTTAATCGTTCCGAGAATCGTTGCTTCCAAAGTAAAAATTAACGGGCTGGTTTCAATTATTGTAGTATTAATAGGTGGTGCATTGTGGGGTTTCGCAGGAATGTTTCTTGCCATTCCACTAACCGCGATTATAAAAGTGGTTTTTGACAGAATTGAACCGTTAACACCTTTCGGCTTCCTTCTTGGCGATACTCAATCGGGAACCGGGAAAGCTATTTTTAATTTTAAGATACCGGTTGTAAAGAAAAAGAAAACAGTTATAAAATAAATATCATGAGATGCCGGTGAAAAAAAAGATGAATAAAGGAAGAAGAATTTAAGCAGAAGAAAAACTAATGAATAAAAAATTAATTTTAAAAATCTAATTACAACAAATATGGAACCAATAAATGCAACAGGAAACGATGTAAACATTCATGTGGATGACGTTACAATTTGTTATGATGATTTTGGAAAAGGATTAATCCCGGTTATATTCATTCATGGATTTCCTTTTGACAAATCATCCTGGCAACCCCAGATGGATTTTCTGAAAAAGTCACACCGGGTAATAGCTTATGATATCCGCGGATTTGGCAAATCAACTGCCGGAAAAGAAAAGATGAGCATTGAGTTATTTGCTGATGACCTGATAAAATTTATGGATTATCTTCAAATACCCCAGGCCATAGTTTGCGGCTTATCTATGGGCGGGTATATTTTGTTAAATGCCGTAAACCGTTATCCCGGAAAATTTAAAGCAATCATTCTGTGCGATACACAATGCATTGCCGATACACCCGAAGTAAAAGAAAAACGCAGCCAGACAATTTCTCATATAATGGCAAGCGGATTAAAAGACTTTGCAGAAGGATTTATAAAAAATATTTTTTGCCAGGAGACATTGGATGCTAAAAAAGAAATTGCTGAAAAAATAAAAAACACTATTCTTTCCACATCGGCTGTAACAGTCACAGGAACATTAAATGCTCTTGCACAACGTTGGGAAACTTGTTCCTCGTTGCATGAAATTTCCATTCCCGCGTTAATTCTTTGTGGCAAGGAAGATAAAGTAACCCCTCTCGCGCAGTCAGAGTTCCTGCTTCAGAATATAGCCAATGCAACGTTGCACAGCATTAGTAAAGCCGGGCACGTGTCAAACCTTGAACAGCCGGATGAATTTAACCAACACATATATAGTTTTATTTCGGGTTTGTGAAATGAAAATTTTTCATGCACCGGAAAATAATTTTAACTCTTTTTTTATGTTTTTGCATAAGTGAATTTGCAAGATCACAGAGTTCTCCTGTTATAGAAGATTCCTTAAAAGTGTACCGAAGCATGGAAACCTATGCTAAGAAAAAAGGATTTACCTATGCACTATACAAAGCATTCTTTCGTCCTGTAAGCGATTTGAACAAAAAGAAAAGCAAACGGCTCAAAATACCTTCTTATGAAACCTTTGAAGGAAAAATTATCCGTACCATTTACATTCATACATACGATCCTTTCGGATACGATATTTATGATACGCTTAAGAAGGCGGATAACTTCTGGACTAAAGCAGGCAATAAGCTGCATTTAAAAACTTCCCGTTTTGCTATCCGCAATCAATTGTTGTTTCATGAAGGAGATACGCTCGATGAATTTAAAATAAAAGAATCAGAGCGGCTGTTAAGAACTTCGCCTTATTTGAAAGATGTTGTTATTTATCCCGTTAAATCAGGAAGCGATTCCTTAGATATTTATATACGCGAAATTGATGTGTGGACTACCATTATAAAGTTAACAAGTGCAGGTAACGATACAAAAATTCAATTGATCGAAAAAGATTTTTTTGGCACTGGCCACCAGTTAGACAACAGCATCCGGCTTGTTCCTAATAACAATAATATATATGAAGGCATATATACAATCCCCAATTTCAAAAATACTTTTATCACCACTACCATATATTATAAAGCCGATTTTGATTCTATTTTTTATAATGGCATCAGCATTAACCGTCCGTTTTATTCTCCGCTTACAAAATGGGCAGGAGGATTTGCTTTCTCAAATATTACCACTTCCGATACGTTATTTTATACTGATGTAATAAAAACAATTCCCAATGTAAAATACAATCAATATGATGTTTGGGCAGGAAAAAGCTGGAAACTGTTTAAAAATTATAGTGAAGTAAGCCGCATAACGAATTTAGTTTTAACAACCCGCTATCTGAATACAGATTATCTTTCCAATCCCGTAGCGGGAACTGATACCCTTGGACTTCTCTCAGATGAAAAATTTTATCTTGCCGGTTTAGGTGTTTCCCAGCGGATCTATATAAAAGATAAATTTATTTTTAAATTCGGTTTGCCCGAAGATGTCCCGACAGGACAGGTGTTATCATTCACTCTTGGCAGACAAAATAAAGGATTTTTTAACCGTACCTATTTTGGTGCGCGCATCGGCTGGGGGAACTACATGGAGGGTATAGGTTATTTGGCTGCTAATGTCGAATACGGAACCTTCAAAAATAATTCGCGCCTTGAGCGTGGTGTGTTTTCTGCAGACATTACTTATTTCACCAACCTTCTTGAAATAGGAAAATGGAAGCTCCGCCAGTTCATTAAACCACGCTTAACGCTCGGCATTGAGCGTTTTCCAACGGATGTGCTTACTGTTAACGAGGAGAATGGCATACAGGGATTTAACAGCGCAGTTCTTTATGGAACAAAACGCCTGGTCTTTTCCACCCAGACCCAATTGTATGCTCCCTACTCTTTCATCGGTTTTCGATTTGCTCCAATTCTATATTTCACCGGTGCGCTGCTTGCTGCCGATAATCAAAATCTTTTTAAAAGCAGGTTTTATTCAACAATAGGCTTTGGCATACTTTTCCGCAACGAATTGCTTGTGTTGAATACATTTCAGCTTGCAATAGCTTTCTACCCGGTGATTCCGGGGTCAGGCAACGACCTTCTGAAATTAAATTCTCTTAAATCCTATGATTTTCAGTTCCGCGATTTTGACCTTCAAAAACCTGCAACAGTGACATTTCAATAAAATTATTTCACAGTTTCGGGTTGTTCATAATTTTTCAAATGTGTGAATTATGTAACTTTTTCCAGAAATTATGTAACGGTTTCCGGAACTAAAGGAGACACCTTTGTAGTGTAAAGATTTTTTAAAATCATTACAAAAGGAAAACCATGGATACCGTTGAACTTGAAAAATCAAAAGCACATATCACCGTGGAAATAATCGAATATGTTTCAAATTCTGTTGTCATCAAAACAATTCTGAAAAAATCAACAGGAAATATAAGTGTCATGTCATTTGACAGTGGCGAGGGGTTAACAGAAAAAACATCTCCTTTCGACACCTATGCGCAAATCATTGAAGGCAAAGCAGAACTTGTGATTGACGGAATTTCCTTATCCCTGGAAACAGGAGAGTCCATTATCATACCGGCCCATAAATCCAACTTTATAAGACCAAACGGGAGGTTCAAAATGATTTTGACTGTAATTAAAAGCGGTTATGAATAACTTTTCAGCGGTAAGCTGAATATGTGAATTATGTAACTTATTTCCAAAATTATGTAATGCTTTTCAGTAAGGGGCCGTTTACTTTTACATTTAAATCACGTTAATATTTATAAAAAAATAAAATGCCCCAGGTCACTTTTAATAATCAGAGGAAAATTTTCTTCAATTCTATTAATGCGCACGTGGAGCAATATTTCAAAGAACGTAACCTGAAAAAAACGGGAAACA
>DATEMK010000071.1:0-7695 GCA_035275625.1 Bacteroidia bacterium | reverse complement strand
CCAATTAACAAAAAAGCTATTATCCAATTGAGCGGTGAAAAAATAAAATAAAGAATTTTTGAAAGAATAAAAAACATTATTGCCGGTTCAATTGAAGGCAAACATATATAAAAATCATGTCAGGTAATAAATTTGTAACAGAACGTAATTTGCCACAGACACATCATGCCCCATCCTGCATAAAGAGTAAAATTTATCCTCCGAAACACCCGCTAAAATTAATTTAAGAAGCCATCCGTTGTTTATTTATATTTGCAAGGAAGGAAAAGACTGGAAAAATGGAACAGGTGATAACATATAAACCAAAGTATAAAATCCGGATTGTAACCGCTGCATCGTTATTTGACGGGCATGATGCTTCCATTAATATTATGCGCAGGATTATCCAGGCAAGCGGTGCCGAAGTCATTCATCTCGGCCATGACCGCAGCGCACAGGAAGTGGTGGAATGTGCCATACAGGAAGATGCGAATGCGATTGCGATGACGAGCTACCAGGGAGGCCACCTTGAGTATTTTAAATACATGTATGATTTGCTTAAAGAAAAAGGATGCAGTCATATAAAAATTTTCGGTGGCGGTGGCGGCACCATTTTACCTGAAGAAATTAAGGAATTGCAGTCTTATGGAATAGCAAGAATTTATCACCCGGATGACGGGCGCTCAATGGGGCTGCAGGGTATGATCAATGACATGCTGATGAAATGCGATTTTGCAACAGGGATAAACCTGAACGGTGAAGTGAATGAACTCGTCCGGAAAAACCCAAGAGCCATCGGACAATTAATTTCCTGCGCTGAAAATAATCACACAGAGTTTGAAAAATTTTATCCTGTTATTAAAAAACAAATTTCAAATGGTTCTTCGGTTTCAAAAAATCAAACTCCTGTTCTTGGAATCACCGGAACCGGTGGAGCGGGAAAATCTTCTCTCATAGATGAATTGGTCAGAAGATTTTTACTCGAGTTTAAAGAAAAAACAATCGCCATTATTTCTGTTGATCCCTCTAAAAGAAAAACCGGTGGCGCTTTATTGGGTGACAGAATAAGAATGAACTCCATTCGCAATCCTCGTGTTTATATGCGTTCGCTTGCCACGCGGCAAAGCAATCTGGCATTGAGTGTGCATGTGAAAGAAGCTGTGGATGTGGTAAAAGCAGCACATTATGACCTGGTAATTCTTGAAACTTCCGGAATCGGTCAGAGTGATACTGAAATTACCGACCACAGCAACGTTTCATTGTACGTGATGACTCCGGAATACGGAGCTGCGACTCAGTTGGAGAAAATTGATATGCTTGATTTTGCAGACATCATTGCGTTGAACAAATTTGATAAGCGCGGAGCAATGGATGCTTTGCGCGATGTAAAAAAACAGTACAAGCGTAATCACAAGCTATTTGATATTGACGATGAAAAAATTCCTGTGTTCGGAACCATCGCGTCCCAATTCAACGATCCGGGAATGAACCAGCTTTACAAAGCGGTGATGAATAAAATTTCTGAGAAGACCGGGGCCGACTTAAAAAGCGATTTTCATGTGACGGAAGAGATGAGTGAAAAAATTTACATTATTCCTCCGAACCGCACACGCTATCTTTCAGAAATTTCAGAGAACAATCGCGCTTATGATAAATGGGTGCAAGAGCAAAGCGATTTAGCTCAGAAACTTTATTCTGTTTTTGAAACAGTTAATCATCTTGAGAAAGCCGGAAACCGGAAGCCGGAAGTAATTAAAGAATTGCGAAGCGAATATATGGAGCTCGAAAGAAGTTTCGATGGAAACAATAAAAAGCTGCTTGAAGAATTTCCGAAAAAAGTTGATCAGTATAAACAGGATTTTTATGAGTTCAAGGTGCGGGATAAAGTTTTAAGAATTCAAACATTCAGCGAATCATTGTCAAAACAGAAAATCCCGAAAGTTGTGTTTCCCAAATACAAAGCATGGGGCGATTTGTTGAAATGGATTTTGCAGGAAAATGTTCCGGGTGAATTTCCTTTTACAGCAGGAGTTTTCCGCTTTAAGCGCGAAGGGGAGGATCCTGCAAGAATGTTTGCAGGCGAAGGTTGTCCTGAAAGAACGAACAAACGTTTCCATTACGTTTCGCATGGCTTGCCTGCAAAACGTTTGTCCACAGCTTTCGATTCCGTTACGCTTTACGGTCACGATCCTGATTACCGTCCTGATATTTATGGAAAGGTAGGCAACAGCGGTGTAAGCATTTGTTGCCTCGATGATGCAAAGAAATTATACAGCGGTTTTAATTTATGCAATCCCGCTACTTCTGTTTCCATGACTATTAATGGTCCTGCTTCCATTATAGCCGCTTTTTTTATGAATGCTGCAATTGATCAGCAATGTGAATTGTACATCAAAAAAAATAATTTGGAAAAAGAAGTTGAGAAGAAAATTGAAGCCATTTTCAAAAACAATAAATCTCAGCGGCCAAAATATAATTATGACGTTCCGGAAGGTAATGATGGATTGGGATTGATGCTGCTTGGAGTTACAGGCGACCAGGTTTTACCGAAAGAAGTTTATGAAAAAATAAAAGCAGAAACACTTTCACAAGTTCGCGGAACGGTACAGGCGGATATTCTTAAAGAAGACCAGGCTCAAAATACCTGTATCTTTTCTACAGAATTTTCTTTGCGCCTGATGGGCGATATGCAGCAGCATTTCATTGAAAATAAAATCCGGAATTTTTATTCTGTTTCCATTTCAGGTTATCACATTGCTGAAGCGGGTGCCAATCCGATTTCACAATTGGCATTTACACTTAGCAACGGGTTCACTTACGTGGAATATTATTTAAGCCGCGGGATGGACATCAATGCTTTCGCGCCCAACCTTTCTTTCTTTTTCAGCAATGGAATTGATCCGGAGTATTCCGTTATCGGCCGCGTTGCCAGGAGAATCTGGTCAAAGGCAATGAAATTAAAATACAAAGCCGGTGAACGTTCGCAGATGTTGAAATATCACATTCAGACTTCGGGAAGATCGTTGCATGCACAGGAAATTGATTTCAATGACATACGCACCACGTTGCAGGCGCTTTACGCAATCTATGATAACTGTAATTCACTTCACACGAATGCTTATGATGAAGCTATCACCACTCCAACAGAGGAGAGTGTGCGCAGGGCAATGGCAATTCAGTTAATTATTAATCGTGAATTAGGTTTGGCAAAAAATGAAAACCCGTTGCAGGGTTCATTCATCATAGAAGAGCTGACTGACCTGGTTGAAGAAGCCGTGCTTTTGGAATTTGATAAAATAACAGAACGCGGAGGCGTTCTCGGTGCGATGGAAACCATGTATCAGCGGGGAAAAATACAGGAAGAAAGTTTGTATTATGAAACGTTGAAACATACCGGTGAATACCCGATCATCGGAGTAAATACATTTTTATCAAGTAAAGGTTCACCGACCATTTTGCCGAGAGAAGTGATTCGCGCCACTAAAGAAGAAAAAGAACTGCAGATTACAACATTAAAGGAATTGCATAAAAGAAACGCTCCTGTAAAAGATAAAATGCTTCACGATTTGCAGCATACTGCAATTGCTAACCAAAATATGTTTGAACAATTAATGGAAGTTTCAAAATATTGTTCACTCGGACAAATCACGAATGCATTGTTTGAAGTGGGAGGGCAATATAGGAGAAATATGTAAAGCCTGACGAATAGGAATAAATACTGATTTATAGATAATTTTTGCCTGAATTCATAAAATGCTCGACCCGACTTTCCAACAAAAACTTCCTGAAGTAACCCGTTTGCTGAAAGAGCATAAAGTAAAACGTGCGTATGCTTTTGGTTCTATTGTGAATGGAAAGTTTAATAGCGAAAGTGATATTGATTTATTAATTTCATTTGAAGAAGGATTAGACCCGCTTGTAAGGGGAGAACACTGGTGGGAACTTTATTTCGGATTGCAGGATTTATTTAAACGTGAAATTGATTTGGTGACCGAAGAGCAACTTCGAAATCCTTATTTAATTGAAAGTATTGATGAGAATAAATCCCTCATTTATGGAAAGGGAACTTAAAAAAAGATTGCAGGATATTTTATATGCAATTGAGCGTATAAACATTCATCTGAGTAAAATTAATTCGTTTAATGAATATAAATCTGATGTTACTGTAAAAGGCGCTGTTGAAAGAGATTTGGGAATAATTGGGGAGGCAGTTGTTCAAATAAAAAAAATATTTCCTGATATTAAAATTTCAAGCATTCAAAAAATTATTTCATTTAGAAACTTAATCATACACGCTTATGATTCTGTAAATGATGATACGGTTTGGCTCACAGCAACAAAGCATCTCCCTGTATTAAAATCAGAAGTTGAAAAATTATTGACCGAATAAAAAATATTTTATGCCCCAGTTAAAGCTCAAAACCCGACTCCACCGCCAAGACATCAAAGGCGCATGGACATATTTGGTAGTCAGAGATGCTTCCAAAGTTTTTGGTTCTAAAACCAATATTGCTGTTAAAGGCACCATTGACAATCATCCTATTGAAGGAACATTGCAGCCACGCGGTGATGGTTCGCATTGGTTTGCTGTTAAAAAGGAATTGCGTGAAGCAATCGGAAAAACTATTGGTGAGATGGTGGATGTTATATTTGAAAATACGGTTTTATCTAACGCTGAGTCTGATGATGTGAAAAAAGCAAATTCAAAAAATAAAAAATCCGTCCCGGAATCACAAATTAAAAAAAGGAAAACTTTCAGGTTTAAAAAATAATATATTACAAGTATCTCGATTAAAAATTCTGATCTTATCTCCGGAAATAAATAAATTTTATTATGAAACTTAACGGCTCAAATGTCACCATCATGGTGAAAGACATGAATACTTCCATTTCGTTTTATGAATCCATCGGGCTGAAATTAAAACAGCGATGGGGCGATAATTATGCAATGATTGAGGGCGGGGGAATCACATTAGGGATTCATCCGGGCGGAAATGAAAAATCTTCTTCAGGAAGTACTTCAATCGGGTTTATGATTGATGATTGCGATGAAGCAAAAGCAATACTTGAAAAACAAAATATTCCTGTTACCCAGGAAGACGATGGGAAATCCGGTCTGTATTTGCATTTCAAAGACCCTGACGGAACTATTTTGTACTTTGTAAAACCTAAATGGTAATTTCACTTTAGATTTTTGTTTAATCTTCAGTAATATTAAAATTAAAATATGCCTATTATTTTTATTACCGGATCAACAGCCGGGTTTGGAAAAGCCATTGCCATAAAATTTGCAGAGCATGGTTATGACGTTATCATCAACGGAAGAAGAACAGATCGTTTAAAAAAATTAGAAGAAGAAATTAAAAACACGTTTACTGTAAATGTGTTTTCGCTGCCGTTTGACGTGCGTGATAAAAAAGCTGTTGAAGAAGCGGTGCATTCGCTTCCGCACGATTGGAAAAAAATTGATGTATTGGTAAATAATGCCGGGCTTGCACAGGGATTATCGCTTATACAGGATGGTGATATCAATGACTGGGAAACCATGATTGATACTAATATGAAAGGACTGCTCTATGTTTCAAAGGCAGTGATGCCCTTGATGATTGAAAATAAAAAAGGGCATATTATCAACATCAGTTCCATTGCCGGAAAAGAAGCTTACCAAAAAGGAAACATCTATTGCGCAACTAAGTTTGCGGTGGATGCGCTCACAAAATCCATGCGCATTGATTTACTCGAGCATAAAATAAGAGTTACCTCCATCAGCCCCGGGGCCGCTGAAACGGAATTTTCATTGGTAAGATTTAAAGGAGATGCCGAAAGGGCTAAAAAAGCATACATAGGTTATGAACCTCTCAAAGCCGAAGATATTGCTGATGTTGCCTGGTTTGCCGCTTCGCGTCCGTCTCATGTTTGCCTGAATGACATTGTAATGACACCCACTGCCCAGGCAAATACCTCTTACATTTTAAAGAAAACCTGATGAAGGGTCATCGCTTTCCATACTCTGTAAAATTTAACCAATAAAGAAATTATGTTTTTTAAAATACTAAAGTTTAATTGTTTCGCGGTCATTTTTTTATTCTTCTTTTCTTGTAAATCAAAAAAAATTGCTGGCGCGGTATATTTTAACGGAATCGTTTATACTGCTGACAGCAGTTTTACTATTGCTGAAGCATTTGCTGTAAATAATGGAAAAATTATTGATGCCGGAACAAATGAGAAAATGCAGGCTTATGATGCGAAAGAAAAAATTGATTTAAACGGAAAGCCGGTTTACCCGGGATTTATTGACCCGCATTGCCATTTTTACGGTTATTCCACCGACCTTGTTAAATGTGATTTGTATGGCACAACATCTTTTGCCGAAGTTCTCGATAAGGTAAAATCATATTCAAAGACCAATAAATTTAGTTGGATTTTGGGACGCGGCTGGGATCAGAATGACTGGGAAGTGCAGGAATTCCCGGATAAAATTATTCTTGACAGCTTGTTTCCAAACACACCTGTTTTCCTGATGCGCGTGGATGGTCATGCAATACTGGTCAATCAAAAAACATTGGACATTGCAGGAATTACTGCAAAAACTAAAATTGCAGGAGGAGAAGTAGAAGTTAAAAACGGAATGCTTACGGGTATTTTAATTGACAATGCAAAAGACAGCGTTAAAAAACTTATTCCTGAATTTACAGAAGAATTGAAAGCCGAAGCGTTATTGATTGGTCAGAAAAATTGTTTTCAGGTTGGTTTGACAACTGTTACGGATGCAGGTCTTGAGCATGAAAAAGTTTCATTGATTGATTCATTGCAAAAAGCCGCTCAATTAAAGATGCGGGTGAATGCAATGATTACGTATGATGATGAAAATAAAAAATACTTTTTAGAAAAAGGCAAAATAAAAACAGACCGTTTAAATGTTTGCGCGTTTAAAATTTATGCTGACGGTGCGCTTGGCTCCCGCGGTGCATGTTTGCTTCAGCCTTATGCTGATAAACCCGGGCATTACGGTTTTCTGCTGCACGCTATTGATTCATTTAAAATGGCTGCAAAAGAAATTTATGATCACGGTTTTCAAATGTGCACTCACGCCATTGGCGATTCTGCGAATCGTTTAATGTTAAATATTTATGGCGAATTATTAAAAGAAAAGAATGACAGGCGATGGCGGATTGAACATTGTCAGATTGTGAATGAAAAAGATTTTGATCTGTTTGGCAAGTATTCCATTATTCCATCCGTGCAACCTACACATGCAACCTCCGATATGTATTGGATAGATGAACGCCTCGGAAAGGAAAGGATGAAAGAATGCTACACCTACAGGCAATTAATGGAACAAAATGGAATGATTGTAAACGGAAGTGATTTTCCTGTGGAAAGCATCAATCCGCTTTTCGGATTTTATGCAGCAGTTGCCCGCAAGGATCAGAAGAATTTTCCTGAAAACGGTTTTCAAATGGAAAATGCTTTGACAAGAGAACAGGCATTAAGGGCAATGACCATCTGGGCGGCTTATTCAAATTTTGAAGAAAAAGAAAAAGGCAGCATTGAAAAAGGAAAATTTGCTGACTTTGTAATTCTCGAAGACGACATTATGAAAACAGCTCCTGAAAAAATTTTTTCAGTGAAAGTAAAAGCAACTTATGTAAATGGAGAGAAAGTGTTTTAATTTCTAACGAAAGTTGACTGGCATGTGGCGGTTATTCCTCCTGT